>JAYVNZ010000403.1:0-27529 GCA_043758185.1 Gemmatimonadaceae bacterium
GCGCTCGAACGTGACTTTGCGCGCGACGTGATACGGCTACTCGCGCTGGAGCCTGACCACGTCTCCCTCTACGGTCTCACCGTTGAGCCAACCACGCCCCTCGGCAGGTGGGTCGCCAAGGGCATAACCGTCGAACAGCCGGAAGAGGGGTACGAGGCTGACTTCCTCGAGGCACACCGGATCCTGTCCGACGCGGGGTTCGAGCACTACGAGGTGTCCAACTACGGCAAGCCCGAGCGTCGCGCCAGGCATAATTCCGCATACTGGTCCGGTGTTCCTTACGTGGGGCTGGGCCCGTCCGCCCATGGATTCGATGGGCATGTGCGCCGCTGGAACGCGCGCCATTACACGGACTGGCGCGACGCCGCCCGTGCTCACCGCGACCCAATCGAGGGTTCGGAAATTCTCACCGCCGACAATCGCGTTGCCGAGTCGGTGTATCTTGGCCTGCGCTCCGATGCGGGACTGCCGCTGGCTCCCACGGATCGTCCCCTGATCGCTCCGTGGCTCGACGCCGGATGGGCGCACGTTGGGGTGGACGATCGTCTCCGGTGCACTCCTGAGGGCTGGTTGCGACTCGACGCCTTGGCTGGCGCCTTGACGCATCACCGAAGTCGTTAGCATATTTAGACTTATGCCAGCCGCCGACGAGCTCACCCCCCGCGAGCGCCGCGTCCTCGAGGCGGTAATCAAGTCGTACGTCCAGACCGCCGAACCCGCGGGCTCGCGGGTGTTGTCCCGCGGATTCGGGCTGGGCGTGTCGCCAGCCACCATCCGCAACACCATGAGCGACCTCGAGGAGAAGGGGTTTCTCAGGCATCCGCACACCTCTGCGGGACGCATACCCACGGACAAGGCCTACCGCGCCTACGTCGACGCCCTGCTCAACGCTCCGCCGTCCTCCATTGTGGGCGCCGAGCGCGATCGGCTGCACGCGGACATCGCGGCGAGCAACTCCACTATCGAGACCATCCTCCGGCGCGCTGCCCAGTCGCTTGGAGTGCTGACCCAGGAGCTTGGCGTCGCACTCGGACCGCGGCTCGATGCCAGCATCCTCCGGTCGCTCGAGCTGGTGCGAGTGGGTGGAGACAGGTTGCTCCTGGTCCTCACGCTGGATGGCGGTGTGGTCCGCACAGTGTTCGTGGAGGTGCGTGGCACGGTGGCTGACAGTGCCGTGAGCGAAGTCACGCGGGTGCTGAATGAGCGGCTTGCTGGCCACACCTTGCGCGAGTTGCGTGCGTCCGTGGGTGAGCGATTGCGCGATTCCGCCACGGGTCCGGATGCGGAAGACCTGCTGAATATATTTGTCCAGGAAGGCGAACAACTGCTCGACGCGGCGCTACCGCTCAGCGAGGGCAGCGTGATCGTGGGGCAGGCCAGCGTGCTGGCGTCGCAGCCCGAATTCGACGGCGCCGCGAACTTGCGCCGCCTCCTCACGCTTACAGAGGAGCCGGCGCGCCTCGCCGATGCGCTGCGCCGTACGCATGCCGGGGATGAACGACCGGGTGTGAGCATCACCATCGGCGGCGAGCACGGCGATCCTCGGCTCGACCAATTCACCGTGGTCACGGCCGAGTATCACGCGGGTGCGCTCACCGGCGTGATCGGGGTCATCGGGCCCACGCGCATGTCGTACGACAAGGTCATTTCGCTCGTGCAGCACACGTCACGGCTGTTGTCGGACCTGTTGTAGTCTTTCTCAACTCACTGCCAGCATAGTCGCGCCTCCATGGCTGATTTCTATTCCACACTCGGCGTCGAACGCACGGCCGCCGACGACGATATCAAGAAGGCCTATCGCAAGCTCGCGATGACGTACCATCCCGACCGGAATGGTGGGTCCAAGGAGGCCGAGGAAAAGTTCAAGGAGATCACGGAGGCGTACGACGTCCTGCGTGATCCGCAGAAGCGCGCGACGTATGACCGGTACGGCGAGGCTGGTCTCCGCGGTGGCGGTGGAGGTGCATATCATCACGTCGACTTGTCCGAGGCGCTCGGGATCTTCATGCGCGACTTCGGCGGCGGCTTCGGCGGTCTCGAAGACCTGTTCGGCCGAGGGCAGGGTGGCGGCGACGGGTCGCGGGCCGGGGCGGACATCAAGGTGGCCATGCCGTTGACTCTTGTGGAGGTGGCCACGGGGGTAGACAAGGACATCCGCCTGAAGGTGCTTGACGCGTGCGACCTGTGTGCTGGAACGGGTGCCGAGCCCGGCTCCAAGGTGCAGCAGTGCTCCACCTGCGCAGGGCATGGCGAAGTGCGGCGTGCACAGCGCTCGTTCTTCGGCCAGTTTGTCGCGGTCACTCCATGTCCTACCTGCAAAGGGGAGGGCAAGGTGATCGAGACACCGTGCAAGCGGTGCAAGGGCGACGGACGGATGCGCGCCGACAAGACGATCAAGGTGTCCGTGCCCGCGGGCGTGGCGACCGGCCAGTACATGACGCTGCGTGGTGTCGGGAACGTGGGGTCGCGCAAGGGCGAGCGCGGCGACGTCCACGTGGTATTTGAGGTGGCCGACGATGCGCGCTTCGAGCGCGATGGCGAGGATCTCTATACGGAGGTGCTCGTCACCTATCCGCAGCTCGTGCTGGGCACGGTCATGCAGGTGCCCACGGCCACGAGTACCGTGTCGCTCACCATTCCGGCATCCACACAGAGCGGGCAGATGTTCCACCTGCGCGGGCGCGGCCTGGCGCGGGTGAATGCGGCGGGCTCGGGCGACCTGCACGTGCGCGTGCAGCTCTGGACTCCCGAATCGCTCAGTGACGAGGAGGAGGAGCTCATCGGCCGCCTGTCGGAGTTGCAGCGCAGCGTGCCCACGGATCGCGGCAAGGGGCTGTGGGCGAAGATGAAAGAGGCGCTGGGCGCATGAACTGGCTCGCCGTGCGCGTCCGGCCGGGCGCGGCACGCGATGCGGCGATGGCCGCGCTCTTCGCGGTGGGGTCCGAGGGGGTGCACGAGGCAGGTGACGAGCTGGTGACGCACTTTCCCGGGGACACGGATGGTGACGTGGTGCGCGCCGCCGTGCTCGCGGCAGATCCGGGCGCCGGCATCACCATCGCATTGATCCCGGCAGTGGACTGGGCGCAGGAGTGGAAGAAGGGGGTTCATGCGCACGATCTCGGTGCGCTCGCCATCGTGCCGCCCTGGCTGGCTGAGGGGCGCGATCCGGCCCGCACCATCGTCATCGAGCCGCAGATGGCGTTCGGCACCGGTGAGCACCAGACCACGCGGGGCGTGGTGCGGCTGCTGCCCGCCGTGATTCGTGCGGGCGATCGCGTCGCGGACCTGGGCAGCGGCAGTGCGGTGCTGGCCATCGCGGCGGCGAAGCTTGGCGCGACGCACGTGACTGCAATCGAGATCGACCACGACTCCATCGCGAATGCGCACGACAATGTGCAGCGCAACGGCGTTGCGGAGCAGGTCACCATTTTCGAGGGTGATGCCGCTGTTTTCCTGCCGCTGGTGGCGCCGGTGCGCGTGGTGCTGGCCAACATCATTTCGTCTGTGCTGCTCGAGATGTTGCCTATGATCGCAGCGTCGCTGACGGCTGATGGGGAAGCGGTGATCAGCGGTATCCTGCTCGAGGAGCGGGAAATGATGCGCGGCGAACTCGAGGACCTGGGCTGGGACGTGACGGCAGAGGATGTGGAGGGCCTGTGGTGGAGCGCGAGGATTGTGCGCTGGTAGGCACCTTCTACGCGCCGGGAGAGTGGGGCGCACGGGTGGACCTTGGTGAAGCCGCGGCGCATCACGCCGGCGTGAAGCGACTCGCGGTGGGCGACCAGGTGCGCCTCACGAGTGGGGACGGACGCCGCGCCGTGGGAACCATTGCCGAATTATCACGGTGTGCGCTGTCCGTCGCGATTGTCGAGTCGACGCGCGTAATTGCGGACGCCTCGCCGCGCGTGGAGCTCTGGGCACCGGTGGGCGATCGCGACCGGATGCTCATGCTTGCCGAGAAGGCGGTGGAGCTTGGTGTGAGTGCGTGGCGGCCCGTGGTGTACGAGCGTTCTCGCTCCGTGTCACCACGTGGCGAAGGCGACGCATTTTCGGCAAAGCTCCGGCTCCGCATGATCTCCGCGCTCGAGCAGTCGGGCAGCGCGTGGCTGCCGGTGTTGCATGCTGACACTGGGGTGGAGGCGGCATTGGCAGCGCCGGAACCGATGACCGGCGAGTGTCGACTGTTGCTGGATGCATCCGGCGAATCCATCCGTGACGCGTTGCATGCACTCGATGGCCCCGTCACCATTGCGCTCGGTCCCGAGGGCGGATTGACGGACGACGAGCGGGCGCAGTTCATTCGCAGGGGATGGCGTCTCGTGACGCTCGGCCAGAACGTGCTGCGCTTCGAGACTGCCGGCATCGCGGCACTCGCGATCGTTCGCACACACTCCTGGGGAAAGCAATGACGACCGATTGCCTGTTTTGTCGTATCGTGCGCAAGGAGATTCCCGCAACCATCGTCCTCGAGACCGAGCATGTGGTGGCTTTTCGCGACATCGATGCAAAGGCCCCGACTCATGTGCTCGTGGTGCCAAGGGTGCACGTTGCAACGCTGGATGTTGCGACCGATGCGGCCATGCTCGGTGAGTTGCAACTGGCGGCTGCCGCAATCGCACGCACGGAGGGCATCGTGGCAGGTGGCTACCGAACGGTGATCAACTGCGGCGCAGATGCCGGCCAGACGGTATTCCACGTGCATCTGCACCTGCTGGGTGGCAGGAAATTGGGTTGGCCACCGGGATGACGGGCGAAGAGGGGGCGGGCTAGCGAAAGTGAAGGAAAACTTTGTCGTCCTGAGCGCAGCGAAGGACCTGCTCTTCTCCCCGCACAAGCGGGTTCTTCGCTGGTGGCTCAGCACGACATTGTTCGCTTGCTAGGGGTCGTGCCCGCCGGTATTTTGCACGGTTCCCACCGACTCTCCAGATGAATCTCTTCGATACCCTGCAGGCCGACCTCAATGCCGCACGCAAGGCGCTCGACAAGCCCCGCGTGCTCGTGCTTGGCACCATCTATTCCGATGCCAAGAATCGCAAGATCGAGCTGCGCCGCGACCTGACCGATGACGAGGTGGTGGACGTGCTGCGCAAGGGCATCAAGCGTCGACGCGAATCCATCGAGATGTATGCCGGCAAGCGTGACGACCTCGCCGACAAGGAGCGCGTCGAGGTCACCATTCTCGAGGCGTACCTGCCGCCCCCGGTGGGCGATGACGAATTGCGCGCGGCGGTCCGTGCTGCCATTGCCGCCGGCGCTACGCAAATCGGGGCGGTGATGGGCAAGGTGCTTCCGCAGTTCAAGGGCCGCGCGGAAGGCAGTGCCATCAACGCCATCGCGCGCGAGGAGTTGGGCAAGCAGGGGGGATGACGGACCGCGTGATGAATACGCACGCGCTGGCCATTCTCGAATTTCCGCGGTTGCTCGACCTGGTCGCCGAGCGTGCGGCGTCGGTGCCGGGTGCGGCACGGGTTCGCGCGCTTGTGCCACGAGCCGACCTCGCGTGGCTGGAAGGCGAGCACCGGCGCGTGGCCGCCGTGCGGTCACTCCTGGGCAGCGAGCCAGCGTGGCGTCCGGAACCGGTGCCGGAACTGGAGGGACCCATCCAGCGCCTGCGTGTCATCGGCAGCGTCTGGAACGGGTCTGAACTCGTGGCGGGCGGCGTGCTGTTGCGCTCTGCACGACGCACGCGCGACGCACTGCGCGACGACAGGCGACCGGCTGTCATTCGCGCCGTGCTCGACACCTTTGCCGATCGCATGGTGGTAGCGAAGGCGCAGGAAGAGCGGATCGAACGCGCCCTGTCGGAAGATGGCGTGGTGAAGGACGACGCATCGCCAGCACTGCGCCGCATTCGCCGCGAGCTGCGCGCGTCGCACGGCGAACTGATTCGTATCCTCGAACGCGTGATGGGCAGCCTGGAGGCGCACCATCGCGCGCCGGATATGTCGGTCACCATCCGCGACGGCCGGTACGTGATTCCCGTCCGGCGGGAAGGGGCCAAGGGTGTCGGCGGCATCGTGCACGGCACGTCGGGCACGGGTGGACTGATGTTCGTGGAACCACCGGCCGCGGTGGAGTACGGCAATCGCATTCGGGAACTGGAGTCGGAAGAGCAGGAAGAAGTCGAGCGCATCCTTGCGGAACTCACCGATGAGATCCGCCCGCACCGCGACGGACTGGCAGATTCCTTCGATGCGCTGGCCGAACTCGACTCACTGCACGCGCGAGCACGGTATGCCATTCAGTTTGCCTGCACGCCGGCGGACCTCGTGCCCGCGGGTGACGGCTTTGCCATTCGCGACGGCCGTCACCCCCTCCTGTTGGCGAAGGGCGCGGACGTCGTGCCGTTCGACCTTGCCATGTTTCCCGCCGAACACACGTTGCTGGTGTCGGGGCCGAACACGGGTGGCAAGACCGTGCTCCTCAAGGCGCTGGGCCTCGTCTCGATGATGTCGCAAGCCGGGATTCCCGCGCCGGTCGGCGCAGAGAGCAGCATTCCGGTGTTCGACGACGTGCTCGCGGACATCGGCGACGAGCAGTCGATCGAAGCGAGCCTCTCGACGTTTTCTGCGCACCTCAAGAACCTGTCCGAGATCCTGCGGCTCGCCACATCCCACTCGCTGGTGCTGATCGACGAACTGGGTTCGGGCACTGATCCGCAGGAGGGCGGGGCGCTCGGATGGGCAATCCTCGAGACGCTCACGGCTCGTGGTACCACCACGCTGGCGTCAACGCACCTGGGCCAGCTGAAGGAGCTCGCGACGCAAGTGCCGGGCGTCGTCAACGCGTCACTCCAGTTCGACGCGGTGCAGCTCGCGCCCACCTATCGCCTCATCAAGGGCATTCCGGGCCGCTCGTACGGCATCACCATCGCGCGTCGCCTGAACCTTCCAGCGGAGGTGGTCGCCCGTGCCGAGGAACGCTTGCCACAGGGCGAGCGCGACATGGCGGCGTTGATCGAGCGGCTGGAGCAGAAGGAGGACGACCTGGCGGAGCGCGAACGCGATGCGGCGCTGATGATCGACGATGCGCGTGCACGCATTGCGGGCGTGGTGAAGCGCGAGCACAACGTGCGCGAACGCGAGCGGCAGGTCGAGAAGGCGAGTCGGCAGGAGGCACGGACGTACGTGCTCGAGGCGCGAGCCGAGATCGACCGCACCATCAGGGAGTTGAAACAGAAGGGCAGCGCGGCTGCCGACGGAGCCATCGATGAACTCGGCCGCGAGGCGCGTCGGCGTGCCGAAGCGCTCGCCGAAAAGCAGGCCGGTGTGCTGGATCGCCTGGAGAACGAGGAGCGTTCAGCGCTCCACAAGCGCGGCACTGTACACCCGGCAGAGCGGACGCCGCTCGTGGCCGGCGATGCGGTGGAAGTAGGAACGCTGGGCGGCAAGATCGGGCGCGTGCTCGAGGTCCGCGGAAAGGACGCGTCGATCGTTGTAGGCTCCATGAAGCTTACAGTGAAGCTGTCGACACTCCGGAAAACAGCGCGTCCAAAGGAAACCGCCGTGAGCTACATCGGCGACGCACCAGAAGTATTCGCGAGCACGGAAGTGAATCTCCTTGGCCTTCGTGCAGACGAAGCCGAGGGGGCGGTGTTGCAGGCGCTGGACAGCGCCATTCGGGCCGACCTCAAGAGCCTGCGCATCATCCACGGAAAAGGCACTGGCGCGCTGCGCCAGGTGGTGGATGAAATGCTTCGAAAGGATACCCGCGTGCGGGAATTTCGCATGGCGGGCTGGAACGAAGGCGGTGCCGGCGTGACGGTCGCGGTGTTCGCGTGATTCCTGACGAAACGGTGGAGCGCGTCCGCGAGGGCGCCGACATCGTTGGGGTGATTGGCGAGTACGTGCAGTTGAAGCGCACGGGTGCGGATTTCCGCGGACCCTGTCCCTTCCATCAGGGCACAGGTCGAAACTTCTCGGTGTCGCCGAAGATCGGCCGCTACCACTGCTTCGTCTGTCACGAGAGCGGCGATGTGTTCTCGTACCTCATGAAGCGTCTTGGCGTGGACTTCGTGACGGCCGTGAAGATGGTCGGTGATAAATCGGGCATCGAGGTCATCGACATCGTGTCCGGCCGTCCGGACGAGAAGGACGCGAGGGAGCCCCTCTGGGAAGTGAACGCCGCCGCGGCCGAGTTCTACACGAGTACCCTCTGGAACGAGGAGTCCGGCGCGGCGGCGCGTGCGTACATCGCGCAGCGCGACGTGAGCCGCGAACTCGCCGACAAGGTGGGGCTCGGCTATGCCCCGCGCGAGATCGGGCTCATGCGCGGGCACCTCAACACCCTCGGCTTCGAGGACGATCGCCTCATTGAAGCGGGCCTGTTGCATACTCCGGATGGAGCATCGGAGCCACGGCCGCGATTTCGCGATCGGCTCATTTTTCCGATCTACGATGCATCAAATCGCGTTGTCGGATTTGGGGGGCGGCTGCTGGGCCCTGGTGAGCCCAAGTACCTCAATTCGGCCGAGTCCCCGGTGTTCAGCAAGGGAAAGCTCCTCTACGGATTGAACTGGGCGAAGCAGGCTGCGCGACGCGATGAACGCATGCTCGTTGTGGAAGGCTACTTCGACGTGATGCGCCTCATCGGCGCGGGAGTGGAGAGCGTGGTGGCGCCCATGGGCACCGCGCTCACCGACGAACAGGCGAAGCTCGTGCGTCGCTACACCCAGCGGGTGTACCTGCTCTACGACTCGGACAAGGCGGGGCTCAAGGCCACCTTTCGATCCGGTGATGAGTTGCTCGCGCAGGGCGCGTCGGTGCAGGTGGTGACACTGCCCGATGGCGAGGATCCGGATACGTTCGTGCGCACGCACGGCGCGCGCGGACTGGAGGCGCAACTGGTGAGCTCCATTGACGTCTTCGAACGCAAGATCCAGCTGCTGGAGCGCGGGGGCTGGTTCGCGGACCTGCGGAAGAAGCGGCAGGCGCTCGATCGCCTCCTGCCCACCCTTCGTGCCACCAGCGATTCGCTCACGCGAGACATGTACCTCGGCTATGCCGCAACAGCGGCTGGCGTCACGCGGGAATTGCTCGAGCGTGAACTCGATGCGCCGGCACGGGGGCGCGCGGGACGGCCGTCGTCGCGCCAGCGCGTGCAGGATGATGACGCCGATCGCGAGCAGGCACAACGACCGGTGCCGCGCGCCGAACCGGTGCGCGTGCGAACGGGCGACCGGCGTCGCGTGGCAGGGGAGCGAGCGGCCAGCGCAGAACGGGAACTGGTCCGCATGCTGCTGCATCGGCCGTCCTACTTCGAGCAGGTCATCGAGCGCGTGGGTGAGGAAAGCTTTCGCGACCCCGAGATGCGTCGCATCTTCGCGGCGCTCGTCGCGCATGGCGCGGAAGCTGGTCCGGACGTGCTCGCCGAGCGGCTCGACGGCGATGCGGTGGTGGTGATGCAGTCGCTGCTCGAGGAGAACGGCGGCCTGGACCATGCCGACGAGACGGTCAGTGGCAGCCTGTCCGCCATGCACGAGCGCAACCTCACGGAACGCATGTCGGAGATCGACAGGGAAATGCCGATTGCCTCCGATGCGCAGAAGGACGAACTCACGAAGGAGAAAATGGCCCTGTTCAAGGAGCTCGGAAGCCTTGGTGGCGGCCAATGGTGGAAGAAATTTCGGTGACACTCACCTCCAGAGGCTATGATTCATGATGGCCACTCGCACACGCACCGCCGCCGCCGCCGTCGAACCGCCGACTCCTCGACTCCCGGCCCTCATTCATCCTGACGTCCAGTCGCTGCTTGCCGTGCAGGCCGACGATCTCGAAGTGTATCAACTCGAAGACCGGCTCACAGCGCTCGCGCCCCGCCTGGCCGCCCTGGAAAAGGAGCGTGGCAAGGTGGCCAGCCAGCTCGACAAGGCGCGCGCCTCGGTCGCCGCCGAAGAGGCCAGGCATCGTGAAGCGCTCACCCACGTGGAGGCCAACCGCGCGCTCGTGGAGCGGAGCCAGCGAGCCTACGAGTCCGTCACGTCGCCCAAGGAAGCGACTGCCGCCGTGACGCAGCTCGAGCACACCAAGCGCATGGTCGATGACGCCGAGCGTGAGGCGGCGCAGGTGCAGGGCCGCATCAACGAGTTGCGCCATCATGTGGCGGACCTCGAAAAGAGCCTCGCCGATGTTGAAGCCCGCCAGTCGTCCACCCGCACGGAGCTGGAGGCGGAACGCGCCGCTATCGGCGAACAGATGGCTGTCGCGCAGGCCAAGCGCGATGCCACGGCTGGTGCGGTGCCGTCCGCGATGCTCTCCAAGTACGATCGCGTTCGCGTCCGCAAGCGTGCGGAAACTGTGTTCCCGCTCCGCGACAAGTCGTGCAGCGCGTGCGATACCGCGATTCCCACACAGCGCCGCGCCGCGATGGCTGCGACAGGGTCGCTCGAGATGTGTGAAGGATGTGGCGTGCTGCTGTACGCGGGAGAATGACCCGCCCTGACCGTTGAACGGGTACGCCGGCTCCGGTAGGTTGATGAAATGACCGTCGAATCGCCCGTCGCCCGCCCGCGCACCCGGTGGATTCTGCCGGCCGAGCCTGACGGAGACATGGTGCGCGTGCTCATGGCGGAGCTGTTGCTGCCGGAGCCCATTTGCCGGCTGCTGGCATCGCGCGGTCATGCCCCGGCAGACACGGCCAAGCGCTACCTGCGGCCACGTCTCACGCAGCTGCTGCCACCAGATCAGTTGCTCGACATGGCGAAGGCAGTGGACCGCCTGGTGCAGGCTGTTCGCAATCGCGAAACCATCCTGATCCACGGTGACTACGACGTGGACGGCATGTGCTCCACCACGCTCATGACGCGCGCCCTGCGGCTGCTAGGCGGAACCGTGGTGCCTTTCATCCCCGAGCGGCTGGTGGATGGGTATGACCTCACCGACGCGGGCGTGCGTGCAGCCCAGGCTGCGGGCGCCACCGTCGTGGTCACGTGCGACTGTGGCACCAGCGCCGTGCAGCCGGTGGCGGCCCTGCGCACCCTTGGCATCGACGTCATCATCAGCGACCACCACCTGCCTGGTGGCGACCTGCCCAATGCGTATGCCGTGCTCAATCCCAAGCGCCCAGGCTGCGGATCTGAGGACAAGGATCTTGCCGCCGTTGGCGTGGCGTTCAAGCTCGCGCTGGCCGTCACGCGGGCCATGGGCGGCAACGAGAACAACGTATTCGGCATGCTGGACCTGGTGGCGCTCGCGACCATCGCGGACGTGGCACCACTGCGTGGTGAAAACCGCGTGTTCGCCCGCTACGGCCTCAAGATGCTGGCGGAAACGCAGAACCTCGGCCTGCGCGCGCTCATTCGTGCGGCGGGGCTGGACGGCAAGCCGCTCACCGCAGGCCGCGTGGGATTCATCCTCGCGCCGCGATTGAATGCAGTGGGACGCCTCGGCAAGGCCCTGCGCGGTGTCGAACTCCTGACGTCCACCACCGAGCACGACGCCAATGCCATCGCGCGCGAGCTGGAGGAACTGAACGCTCGGCGACAGGAGATCGATCGTGCCGTCCTCAAGCAGGCGCGCGCACGTGTGCTCTCCCTCGACCTCGACGACACCTTCGGCATCGTGCTGGCCGAGGACGGCTGGCATCCCGGGGTCATCGGGATCGTGGCGTCGCGCCTCGTGGAGGAGTTCGGCCGGCCCACCATCCTCATTGGACTGGACGGCGACGAAGGGAAGGGATCTGGTCGGTCCATTTCGCGATTCGACCTGCATGGCGGCATCGGCAGGTGCAGCCACCTGCTGAAGCGCTTCGGGGGCCACCGGAGCGCGGCGGGTGTGACCATTGCGCGCAGCAACGTGGCGGAGTTCACGCGCTGCTTCAACGAGTCAGCGCGTGCGGACCTCACGCTCGACGATCTCGTCCCGGAGTTGCGCGTGGACATGGAAGTGGCCATCGACGACGTGACGCTCGAGTTCGAGGCGCTGTTGCGGCACCTCGAGCCGTGCGGCATGGGCAATCCGTCGCCCATGCTCGTCACGCGCGGCGTCCGGCTCGCGGCACCACCCCGCACCGTTGGCGACGGCGGCCTGAAGCTGATGCTGCAAGCAGGGTCGCGCGATCCCATCGAGGCCATCGGTTGGTCACTCGGCGGGCGCATCGGCGAACTGGATGTGTCGCGCACATTCGACGTGGCCTACCGATTGGAGCGCGACGAATTCCGCGGCAAGGTGCGACTGCAGGCACGCCTCTCGGATTTCCGGATGGTGTAGCAGGTGCGCATCGTGGCCGGACAGTGGCGTGGCCGCCGCCTTGTGACACCGCGAGGCGACGTGGCCAGGCCCACGGCCGATCGGGTCCGAGAAGCGTGGATGAGCATCGTGAATCCGTGGCTCGCAGACGCGCGGGTACTGGATCTCTACGCCGGATCTGGCGCACTCGGCATCGAGGCCTTGTCGCGCGGCGCGGCGTCTGCGGATTTCGTGGAGAGTGCAGCGGCAAGCCTCACCGCCATCGCGGAGAACCTGCTGAGTGTGGGCGTTGGCGCTGCGGCACGTGTCCATCGCGCCGATGCACTGCAGTTCATCGCCGGCCTGGATGCGCATGCCTATGACGTGGCCTTCGCCGACCCTCCCTACGATCGCGGATGGGCTGCCGATGTGGCGGAGCGCTGGCTCGCGGTGCCCTTCGCTGACGTGCTGGGGATCGAGCACCGCGCGTTCGAGAAAATGCCCGAGGGAGGCGAGCGCCGGAAGTATGGCGGCACGGCCATCACCTTCTACCGCGCGGAATGACATCCGTCCGCGTTGCGCTTTCCCCTGCGGGGGTCGACTTTTCCCCTGTGCCGAACTCACGGATCGCCATCTACGCGGGAAGTTTCGACCCCATCACGCGGGGGCACGAGGACCTCATTCACCGGAGCCTCGAGTTCGTCGACACGCTGGTGGTGGCGGTGGCGGTCAATTCCACCAAGACCCCCCTGTTCTCCATCGACGAGCGCGTCACCCTCATTCGCGCTTCGGTCGGAGACGAGACGCACATCCAGGTGCGATCCTTCGGTGGCCTGCTCGTTGATTTTGCGCGCGAGGTGGGTGCGTCGCTCCTCATTCGCGGACTGCGCGCGGTGAGTGACTTCGAATACGAGTACCAGATGGCGCTCATGAACCGGCACCTCTCGCCGAAGCTCGAGACGGTGTTCATGGTGCCGTCGCTCGACACCACCTACATCAGCGCCAGCCTGGTGCGGGAAGTGGCGCGTTACGGCGGTGACGTGAACGACCTTGTGCATCCCACGGTGGCCGACGCACTCCGGGCCAGGATGGCGTTGCCGTGAGTTTCCTCGAGTCGCTGCACGCCCGCGCTGCGGCCACGCCGCGACGTATCCTGTTTCCCGAGGCAGGCGATTCACGAACGCAGGCAGCAGTACGGGCACTGAAGGCCCGCGGCGTGGTCGAGCCCGTGCTGGTAGGCAGTCCGGCGGACGCCATTCCCGGCATCGAGTTGATCGAGGTCTGTCCGGGGGCGCTCGCAGATGAAGTCGCTGCGCAGGTGTTCGCCATCCGCTCTCCCAAGGGGATGACCGAAGACGTCGCTGCAGGACATGGCCTGTCGCCGCTCCTGGTGGCGGATGCGCTGGTGCGATGGGGCAGGGCGGACGGGTGCGTCGCGGGGGCGGTGACGACCAGCGCGGAGGTGGTCCGTGCGGCGCTGTGGCTCATCGGACCCGGGGCCAACGTGCGCACCATCTCCAGCGCCTTTTACATGGACGTGCCGCCATTCCGTGGCATGGAGGGCGAGGTCCTCACGTTCACGGACTGCGCGGTGGTGCGAAAGCCGAGCGCCACGCAGCTTGCCGACATCGCCATGACGGCGGCTCGTGACCGTCGTCGCATCGTTGGCGATGAACCGCGTGTAGCTTTCCTTTCCTTCAGTACGAAGGGGAGCGGGGCGGGCGAAAGCGTGACCCGAATTCGGGCCGCGCTGGACGAGGTGCGGCGACTTGCGCCCGAGCTCGCCGTGGACGGAGAATTGCAAGGTGACGCTGCGCTCGTTCTGGACGTGGCGGCACGAAAGGCGCCAGAGAGCGCGGTGGGCGGAAAGGCGAATGTGCTGGTCTTCCCGGATCTCGATTCCGGGAACATCGCCTACAAGCTGGTGCAGCGACTGGCGTCGGCGCGTGCGATCGGACCTATCCTTCAGGGGATGCGTCGCCCGTGCAACGATCTCTCGCGTGGGGCGAGCGCTGAAGACATCTTCAATGTGGCCGCGGTCACCGCACTGCAGGCGGGCGACTCGGCGGTCACACTACTGAACGGGATCCGTCAGGAGACAGGCACATGAGCTTCTCGATCAAGAAGCAGGGTGAAATCGTCGTGGTCGATGTCGAGGGTCAACTCATTGTTGGAAACCGCCAGGAGCTCAAGCAGAAAGTGCTGGATGAGCTCGAGCGTGGCGAGAAGAAGTTCCTCATCGACTTCGCCCAGACGGGCTATATCGATAGTTCCGGACTCGGCGTGCTGGTCTCGCTGTCCAAGAAGATTCGCGAGCAGGGAGGAGAGCTGCGACTCGCCAACCTGAACGACGACCTTCGCACGCTCTTCGAGCTCACCAAGCTCGACACCCTCTTCCAGATCTCCGACACGCGCGAGCGCGCCCTGTCGAGCTTCTGATCCCGATCTGACGCCGCGGCGCGGTCCGTTCGCAACGGGCCGCGCCGTGTCGTCCCCGGGCACTTTCCACCGCGCCCTCCGCCCGCTTCCGGACCACATGGCTGCGTCCCAGCTGCCCTCTCTCGACGCCGGGCTTCGCGTCTCGCTCCAGGTCGACATCCCCAGCGATGTCGCCTACATCGAGCGTGTCGTGGAGCTCGTGCGACACCCCTGCGCCGAACTCGCGTTCAACAAGCACCAGCTTGCGCTCAACGTGCCGGTGGCACTGAGTGAGGCGTTGTCGAATGCCATCCTGCGCGCCAACAACGAAAGCCCCGACAAGCGCGTGCGGGTGCGCGCGGAGGTCGACACCAGCCGGCTCGTTGTGGAGATTGCCGACGAAGGGCTGCACTTCGACCTCGACGCCAAGACGCGCGACGCCACCGACGCCGCCAACCTCGATCGCGAGGACGGACGCGGACTGTTCCTCATGCGCAAGCTGATGGATGAGGTCGAGCGGTTCGACGCCTCGTCAGGAAACGGATCGGGAAACGTGGTGCGTCTCACCCTCACGCGCGCGTGAGCGAACTGGGCGAGGTCCTCACGGCGTTCCATGAGGCCACGTCCTGTGATGCGGCGGTGTGGCGGCGCGATCGTGATGGGACCCCGCTCAAGTTCGTCGCGGGCACCAGCCGGGCGCACCCGCCGCTGGATGACTGGCTTCCCTCCGGGGCTGCCGTTCGCGAAGAGGCGGTGAACGGCGAGCGGCTCGTGCTCGTGTCGATTCCCGGGGCACGCTCCGCATGGGTGGTGCTCGGACCGTGTCCCACCGATCGCAAACAGCTCGAGGGGTACCTGAAGTTCCTTCGGCCCGTGGTGGCGCAGTATCTCCAGACCACCCTGGAGGTGGAACATGCGGCGAGCGAGCTGGCGGAGCGTTATGAGGAAATCAACCTCCTCTACTCCATCAGTGAAATCCTCGGGCGCACGGTGTCGCTCGAGGAGGGTGCCGCGACGATCCTCAAGGAAGTGAGCGAAACCGTCGGGGCGCACCGAGCTTCGATCCTCGTGCACGATCACGATTCCGCATCCCTCCACGTGATCGCCAGGATTGGTGGGGACGGCGTTCCCATCATTCCCATTGCACTCGATGACCAGTGCAGCGTGAGCGCCTACGTCTTTCGCTCCCTGCATTCGGTGATCGTGGATGAGGGCGAGATGCCGTGCGAGGCGGAGCTGCCGTTCCGCAAGGGTGCAATGCTCACCGTGCCCATCCTGTGGACCGCGCAGGACGGCAGCGAGCCACTCGGCGTGGTGAACCTGTCGGAGCGGCGATCGGGGCAGGTCTTCACCGCTGGGGACCAGAAGCTCGTGACGGCCATCGCGAGCCAGATCGGCGCCGCCATCCAGAACGCGCGCCTCGTGCGGCAGTCGCTGGACCAGCAGCGACTGCAGCAGGAAATGCAGCTCGCGCACGACCTGCAGATGAAGCTGTTGCCGGATGCGGCACATGTCGCACCCGAAGCGGTCGTCGCCGCGCGGGTGGTTCCCGCGGAGGACGTCGGTGGCGACTTCTACAACCTCTACCGCCTGTCACACGGCCGCATCGGCGTGATGATTGGTGACGTATCGGGCCATGGCTACCAGGCCGCACTCATCATGGCACTCACAATGAGCGCGTCCGCCATTCATGCCCAGGGGACCGACGATCCGGCCGAGATGCTGCGCCGCCTGTACGTGAGCGTCAAGGAGGAACTCAATACCACCGAGATGTTCGTGAGTGCGCTCTACGCCGTCGTCGACAGGGAAAGGGGCGAGCTCCGCTACGGCAACATGGGTCACCCACATGCCTTCGTGATTACACGCGCGGGCGCGGTGGAGCGGCTCGGTGCGGGCGGCCCTCCCCTCGGCATGCTGGATGAGGCGCCCACATCGGAGACACGCGCCTGGGACGTGGAAGGCGACGTGCTGCTCCTGTTCACCGACGGCATCGCGGATGCACGCAACCGTGACGGCAAGCGGCTGGACGAGGATCCGGTGTTGAGCTGCGTACGCGACAACCGATCGGAAACGCCCGCCCGCATCGCCGAGCGCGTGTTCGCGCTGCTCGATCAATACACTGGTGACGTGCCTCGCCGCGACGACCTCACGCTCGTCGTGCTCAAGAGCTGACCGCATGACGGACGACGCGCGCACGCCGCGCCGCGATCGCACCGGCTTTCCGCCAACGCGCAAGAGCCTCGGTCAGCACTTCCTCACCGATCGCCGCATCCTGACACGCATTGCCGATGCGCTGCATCTCACCGGTACTGAAACGGTGCTGGAGATCGGCCCCGGGCGTGGCGCGCTCACCGACATTCTCGTGGAGCGCGCGGGCCGCCTCATCGCCATCGAGTATGACCGCGCCCTCGCCGCAATCCTTCGTGAGCGCTATGCTCGCCGCAACAACGTCCTCATTGCCGAGGCGGACGTGCTCGAGGTGTCGCTCGGCGAGCTTGCCGCAGGGCCGTACGTCCTGATTGGCAACGTCCCCTACTACATCACCACGCCCATTCTGTTTCACGCGCTCGTGCCGCCGCGCGCCGACCGGTCCGTGTACCTCGTGCAGAGGGAAGTCGCTGAGCGGTTGAGCGCAGCGCCCGGCACCAAGGAGTATGGCGCCCTTACGGTGAACGTGGCCGCTGTTGCACGGGCCGAGACACTGTTCAAGGTGCCCGCTGGCGCATTTTCTCCTCCGCCCAAGGTGGAGAGCGCCGTGGTGCGCATCACGCCGCTGCCGCAGCCACTGTTGGAGCAAGCCGAGGAGCGACCGTTCCGGTTGTTGGTGCAGGGTGCGTTCGGGATGCGTCGCAAGCAGATGCGGCGCGTGCTTCGCTCTCTCTACGCGGTGGACGCCGCTGTTGCGGACGACGTGCTGCAGGGCGCGAACATCGATCCGGAAGCCAGGCCGGAAACGCTGACACCCGCGCAGTTCGCCCTCGTGCTGCGCGCCTTCACCGCGCGGCGCCTCGTGTCGTCCTGAGCCGCGCGATGTCGTCCTCAGGGAAGCGTTGTCGTCCTGAGCGCAGCGAAGGACCTGCTTCTCCGACCGGAGCTCACCCGTGGTTGGTGAGCGCGAACGTCAGCCCTTCCAGCTCCATTGCCATGTTCACGGTCTTCACCGTCGCGTCACCGGATGCGTGCAACTGTACGGGGGCAAAGTTCAGGACGGCCTTGATGCCGGCGCGCGTCACCCGGTCCAGCACCACCTGCGCGTCATCCATGGGGATGGCAAGGACCGCGATTTCAGGGTGCTCCCGTGCGACGTCCTCCTCGAAGCGGCGCATGTCACGGATCTCGATGCCTTCGAGCATTCCGCCGATCTTCTCGGGATTGGTGTCATACGCGGCCACGATCACGAAACCGCGCTGACGGAACCCACGATACTGGGCGAGCGCGGCGCCGATCTTTCCCGCGCCGATGATCATGACGCGCCATTCCCTTCCGAGGCCCAGTATGTCCCGCAGTGCCGTGGACAACTCGGGAACAGAGTAGCCGAGGCCGCGCTTGCCGAAGGACCCGAAGAATGACAAATCCTTCCGCACCTGGGCGGACGTCGTTCCCCCTCGGCGAGCGAGCTCGTCGCTGGAGACAGTCGCCAGCCCGCGCTCCTCGAACTCCTCGAGAAATCGGAGGTAGATGGACAGGCGGCGAACTGTTGAATCGGCGATTCGTTTCAAGGGCGTCGAGGCTTGTGAATTGATTCACAAGCTAATGCGTCCCTTGGGAGGGCACCAGCGCGCCGGCACCCTGCACTCGGCCAACGCCATGCGGGGCATGAGCATGCCGGTCAGGCACGAAAGGCAGCGCCGGGTTATCTTCGGGTCATGACAGTCCACGTGACCTCGGAGATCGGCCGCCTGCGGTCGGTCATCGTCCACACACCTGGTGCAGAGCTGCTCGGTGTCACGCCGACGACGCGCGAGGACTATCTCTACGACGACCTGCCGGACGCCGAGCAGGCGCGCAAGGAACACCAGCGGTTCACCGCTGTGCTGGAGCGGTTCTGCACCGTCCACGAGGTGCGCGCCCTCCTTGCCGACGTGCTAGCCAATACGGAAACACGCGAGCTGTTGGTGCGTGAAACCATGGACATCGTCCCGAGTGAGCCGCTTGCGCGCGAGATCGAGGCATTACCGGCAGAGGCGCTCGTCACCATGCTCATCGAGGGACGCGTCGAGTCCCCGGGGCCGCTTGCCCGAACGCTGAACGAGTTCGGCTATGAGCTGCCTCCCCTGCCGAACCTGTTCTTCACGCGCGACTCTGCCATGAGTGTGGGGAGCCACGTGCTCGTGGGGTCCATGCGGTACGGTGTGCGGTGGCCGGAAGAACTCATCATGAAGGCGCTCTTCAGTTATCACCCCGCGCTCGGGAACGCGGGGATCATCTTCGACGGATCCACGGAGCGGCGCCTCAACTACACGCTCGAGGGCGGGGATGTCCATCCGCTGCGCGAAGACCTGCTCCTGATCGGCTTCAGCGAGCGGTCCAGTCCGGGGGCGATCGATCACCTCGCTTCGGTGCTGTTCGCGCAGACAAAGGTCACGGATATCATTATCGTCGTCATGCCGAAGGAGAACACGGCAATTCATCTCGACATGATCTTCACGCAGGTGGACCGCGAGCTCTGTGTCTGCTTCCCGCCGCATTTCATCGGGCCGGAGCGGCTCAGCGTGCTGCACTGGCGGAAGGGCGAGTCGATGCTGCGGGAGGAACACGACATCTTCACCGCGCTGCAGGCCTGCGGCATGCCCATGACGCCCATTTTTTGTGGTGGGGATCGACGCGCCGTGCAGGAACGCGAACAGTGGTCGTCTGGTTGCAACTTCGTTGCGGTACGGCCGGGCGTGGTGCTCTCGTATGCGCGGAACGTGGGCACACTGCGGGAGATGGAGCGCGCCGGGTTCACGGTGGTGCAGGGCAGCAGTTTCCTGCAGGGCGAGATGCTCGTGTCTGGCACCGACCGCACCGTCATCACGTTCGAGGGGGCGGAACTGGTGCGCGGCGGCGGCGGTCCGCGATGCATGACATGTCCCGTGGAACGGGACGCAACCTGACATGCGCATCGATCCAGTCTCCGGCATGCAGTTGGAGCTCGATGTCCCGGCCGGGGTCATGGCTCGCGCAGCGTCCACGCCGCTGGTGGAACGCGCCGCGGACTTCCTGAAGGCCGGGCCGGCGAGTTCGCAAGCGCTCGTGGCAAGTGTGCTTCAGCTGTCCACCATGCCCACCGCTATTGCGGACCACATGGCTGTGACCCTGCTTCGGGAGCACTCGCGCTTCATCCGTACTGCCGACGGCGGTTGGCGGTTGGGTGAACCTGTTGCACCAGCGTGGCGGCTGCAGGCGCTGGATGAGGAGCCGCTGCTGTCCGCGCTCTCCTTTGCCGTGGTGGACGTGGAAACCACTGGCGGCCGTCCGGGCACCGGCGATCGCATCACCGAGATCGCGATCGTCACGGTGCGGGAGGGCCGCGTGCAGCATGTCTATGAAACGCTCGTGAATCCCGAGCGCACCATTCCGCCCTTCATTACGCGGCTCACGAACATCTCGTGGGACATGGTGCGCGACAAGGCACCGTTTCGCGACGTGTGCGCCGACGTGGTGCGCGCGCTCGACGGGCACGTGTTCGTCGCGCACAATGCCGGCTTCGACTGGCGGTTCGTGAGTGCGGAAGTCGCGCGTGCGTCCGGCCGCGAGCTCGCCGGTCGGCGCCTGTGCACGGTGCGACTTGCCCGGCGGCTGCTGCCGCAATTGCGCTCGCGGTCGCTGGATTGGGTCGCGCGACACTACGACGTCGAGATTCCGGAAGGGCAGCGCCATCGCGCTGCCGGTGATGCCATTGCCACGGCGCACTGCCTGATTCGCCTGCTCGACGATGCCCGTTCGCACGGATGCGAACGGTGGTCGGAGCTGGACCGCTTCCTGTCCACCGGGAGCGCGCAGAAGAAGAAGCGACGGCCGCGACGAGGTCCTGCGCTGCCACACCCCGTGGATCGCGATACTACGGCCTGATACGTATGCAAACGGCGAGGGCAAACCACGGAGGCCACAGAGTGCACGGAGATGACGCAACAATGACAGATTCCCTGCCCTCACAGTAGTCTCCAGACCCCTGGGTTCTCTGTGTCCTCTGTGGTCAAAGCCTCTTTTCACTCTATACGCCGCCCTGCATGCCACTCCTTCCACTCGTCGAATCCCGCACCGTCGGCTCCGTGCACGTGCACGCGCTCCAGGCCGGCCTGCAACAACTCGACGGCGGCGCCATGTTCGGCGTTGTGCCCCGCACCTTGTGGGAGCGCAAGATCACGCCGGACGCGCGCAACCGGATCCCGCTCGGCATGCGGTGCCTGCTCGTCGAGCATCCGGATGCCTTGGTGCTCATCGACACGGGCGCGGGAAACAAGGAGTCGGAGAAGTTCTACGGCATTTATGGAATAGAGAATGGTCCGGTCGGCGACCACGGTCCCACGCAGCTCGAGAGCGCCCTTGCCGCAGCCGGATTCACAGCGGCCGATGTGACGATGGTGATCAATAGCCACCTGCACTTCGACCATGCCGGGGGGAACACCCACAGGGCCACCGATGGCTCGGTGGCGGTCTCATTTCCGAATGCGCGGTATGTCGTGCGGCGCGGCGAATGGGAGTGGGCGCATCACACCAATGAGCGCACGTCGGCGAGCTACTTCCCGCACAACTTCGATCCGGTGCAGCAGGCTGGCCGGCTCGACCTGATCGACGGCGACGTCGAGCTGCTGCCGGGTCTCTCGCTGCGCCACACGCCCGGGCACACGCCCCATCATCAGGGCATCCTGCTCACGTCGGGCTCCGAGCGGTTGTTCTACCTCGCCGACCTGGCCCCAACGACGGCGCACGTTCCGTTGCCCTGGATCATGGGCTACGATGTAGAGCCGCTGGTGACGCTCGAGACGAAGCGTCGCCTGTGGGATGAAGCGGCGCGAGACGACTGGCTCGTTATATTCGAGCACGACGCCGCCACGGCGTGGGGGAGGATCGTGCGCGACGGCAAGGGGTACGCCTGCCTGCCTTGACTTCGCCCCGATTGGGCCTAACTTCCGCTGGTACAACCAGCTAAGCGGTGTCCGGCTCCATTGCGTTCACCCACCCTCTGGCCCTCGCGTCACCAGTGCGAGGCGTGCTAGCAGGAGTTCCCATTCGACCCTCGCGCACCAGGCTTCACTGGCGTCGCGATTGCGTTGCGGACTCTTCTAGTTCAGAAGGGTCCGTTTTTTTGTTCTTCTCACTCAGAGGCTACGAGCATTCAGGACACCACCAAGCGCGTGCGGGTCAATCGCATGATCCGCATCAGCCCGGTCCGCGTGATCGGCGCCGATGGTTCGCAACTCGGAATTCTCGAGGTGGACGCGGCGCTCCGGATGGCGGAAGAAGCCGGGTTGGATCTCGTCGAAGTCGCCGCCACTGCCCGTCCCCCGGTCGTCCGCATCATGGACTACGGGAAGTACAAGTTCGAAATGGCGAAGCAGGCGCGGGTCGCGAAAAAGAAGCAGCACGTCATCGAGCTCAAGGAAGTGAAGTACCGTCCCGGCATCGATGACCACGATTTTGAGACCAAGACCCGGCATGCGCGCCGGTTCCTTGAAGAGAAGAACAAGGTCAAGGTCACCATGATGTTCCGTGGTCGCCAGGTGGCCCATCCAGAACTCGGCCAGCAGGTGCTGGACCGGGTGAGCAGTTCGCTCGCCGACATCGGAAAGATCGAGAGCGCAGGCCGGCTCGAAGGGAAGTCCATGACGATGATTCTCACGCCCAAATAAGCAGGTCGTGTTATGCCCAAGATGAAGACGCACAAGGGCGCTTCGAAGCGCTTCAAGTTGACCGGCACCGGCAAGGTCAAGCGGTACAAGGCGTTCAAGAGCCATATCCTCACCAAGAAGACCTCCAAGCGGAAGCGCAACCTGCGCCGCTCCGGTCTCATCGCCACGAACGGCGAACAGAAGCGAATCAAGCGCCTCATTCAGGCCGCGTAACAGGAGCCGACCATGCCACGCGCCGTATCGAACGTCCCGCGCCTCAAGCGGAAGAAGCAGATCCTCAAGCATGCCAAGGGCGCCTTTGGCGCTCGCTCCAAGCTGTGGAAGGCAGCCAAGGAGACCGTCGAACGCGGTTGGGTCTACGCCTACCGGGATCGCAAGAACAAGAAGCGTGATTTTCGCAAGCTGTGGATTGTCCGCATCAATGCGGGCGCGCGCCAGCACGACATGAGCTACAGTGTGTTCATGAACGGGCTCAAGCTCGCCGGCATCGAGATCGACCGGAAGATCCTGGCCGACATCGCCGTCCGCGATCCGCAGGCCTTTGGTGCGATCGCCGACGCGGTCCGTGCCGCCCTGAGCAACGCCGCGTAAGTAGTTTCCTCGCAGGTCAATCGGCGGCGGCGTGACCTCCATGGTTTCGCCGCCGCTGTTTTTACGGTACATAGCCGGCAAAAAAGCATTTGCCACAGAGGACACAGAGGACGCCGAGGACTGCAAAGGCTTTGTGTTTTCCTCCGTGCCCTCTGTGACCTCCGTGGTTCAATTTTGTTTTCAGGCAGTGTCATCGAGCACCGTGCTGCTTCACGACCGCGCAAACATGACCATCGACGAATTCCGCACTCGGGTAGATGCACACAGGAGCGAGGCAGTCGCCGCCCTTCTCGGGGCCGACGATGCGACCACTCTCGAAGCGGTGCGCACGCAGGTCTGGTCGCGCACCATCCAGCAATCGTTCAGCAAGGCGCTCGTCGAATTGCCGCCCGAAGACCGGCGTGAGGGCGGACAAGTCTTCAATACGCTGAAGGTCGAGCTCGACGAGCTGCTCCACACCCGCCAGGGCGCGATAGAGACGGCCCAGCACTCGCGCACCACGACACTGCTCGACCTCACGATGCCCGCGCGCACCCGCTGGCGCGGTGGCAAGCACCCCGTCACCCTCGTGATCGACGAGGTCGTCGCCATCTTCCGCGAGATCGGCTTCACGGTGGCACTCGGGCCAGAGAGCGAATCGGAGTGGTACAACTTCTCCGCCCTCAACTTTCCGCCCGATCATCCGGCGATGGACATGCACGACACGTTGTACCTGGGCGAGGGCGCGCTGCTGCGCACCCACACGTCACCGGTGCAGGTGCGCACACTCCAGCGCCACGCGCCGCCGCTGCGCATCCTGGCGCCAGGGACGGTATATCGGCGCGATCCCTTCGACGCATCGCACGCGCCGGCCTTCGCACAGATCGAAGGACTCGCCGTGGACGAAGGCATCTCGTTCGTGGACCTCAAGGCCACGCTGACGCACTTCGCGCAGAGATTCTTCGGCAAGACACGCACACGTTTCCGCCCCAGCTACTTCCCGTTCACCGAACCATCCGCCGAGATGGACGTGGAATGTCGGCTCTGTGGCGGCGCTGGCTGCTCGGCATGCAAGGGCACGGGGTGGATGGAGATCCTTGGGTCGGGGATGGTGCATCCGTCCGTGCTGGAAGCGGCTGGCGTGGACAGCGAACGGTATACGGGATGGGCATTCGGCATGGGACCGGCGCGCATCGCGATGCTGCGCTACGGGCTGCCCGACATTCGTCTCCTCTACGATTCCGACGTGCGATTCCTTGCGCAGGTGGCCGAATGAACGCCTCCGTCAGCTGGCTCAATGCCTTCAGTGAATCCCCTGCGTCGGCCGCGGAGTTGCGCGACCTGATCACGGCGCATACGGCCACGGTCGAGGAGCTCGTCGCGTTGCGCGAGGATCTCGCGCCCATCGTCGTTGCCCGTGTGGTCGAGGAGGCGCCGCATCCGGACTCGGATCATCTCCACGTCACCAAGGTGGACATGGGGTCGGGCACGTTGCTCGATGTGGTGTGCGGCGCGCCAAACGTCACCGCGGGCAAGCTGTATCCGTTCGCGCCCACGGGAACGATCATGCCGGGCGGCCTCAGGATCGAGAAGCGGAAGATTCGCGGGCATACCTCGAACGGCATGCTCTGCTCCGCGCGCGAACTCGGTCTCGGCGAGGAGCACGACGGCATCATGGAACTGGATCTCGATGTTGCGCCAGGTACTCCGTTCCTCCGAGCCATGCCGGTGGGCGACGCGCGACTGGTGATCGACGTGCTGCCCAACCGCCCCGACCTGCTGTCTCACCTGGGTGTCGCGCGAGAGATCGCCGCGGTCACGGGCGGCGAACTGCAGCTGCCGAACATCGGCATTACGGGCATCGAGATTCCGGATGCGAAGCGCTTCCGGAGGGCGGGCAATGCGGGCGGTGTCGTACTCCACCTGGAAGATGCGACGCTGGCCGCGCGCTACATGGGCGTCGTCATTCGCGGCGTGCAGGTGGGCCCGAGTCCGCAGTGGCTCGTGGAGCGACTCGCGGCGGTGGGGTCGCGGTCCATCAACAACATCGTGGACGCCACCAACTACGTCCTCCACGAACTGGGCCAACCAACGCATGCCTTCGACCTGGGCAAGGTGGATCCGGAGCCGAAGATGCCCGAGAAGACAATCGTCGTGCGAACGGCGAGGGCAGGCGAGACACTCGTAACGCTCGACGGCGTCACCAGGAAGCTGACCGCAGACATGACCGTGATTGCCGATTCCCGCGACGCCATTGCCCTGGCAGGCGTGATGGGAGGGCAAGGCACGGAGGTGGGGCCAGACACGACGGAGCTGTTCGTCGAGGTCGCAACCTTCGACGCGGCGCGCACGCGCCGCACACGCCGTGCGGCGGGCCTGTCCACGGATGCGAGCTATCGATTCGAGCGGGGTGTGGATGTCGCGCTGGCGCCGAGGGCATTGGCGCGCGTGTCGGCGCTCATCGTCTCACTCGCCGGAGGCACCGTGTCGTCCCCGCCGGTCGATCTCTACGCCGGTGACATGCCGCACGTTCCCGTCATGCTCCGGACGGCGCGCGTTGCCCGCGTACTCGGCATCGCGCTCGAGCCCGAGCGCATCGCGAAACTGCTCAAGGCCATTGGGTGCACTGCGGATGTCGACGACGCCGGCGCGGTGGTGCACGTTATTGCGCCAACGTGGCGACGTGACCTGGTCGCCGAAGTGGACCTCATCGAGGAGGTGGCTCGGCTGCACGGGTACGGGTCGCTGCCGGACGAATTGCGCCCCTACCGGCCCGGCACCTCCAGTGATGCGCCGCTCTGGACAATGGCCGGCCGGCTCCGCGACGCACTGAGCGGCGCCGGCTTGCTCGAGGCGCGGCCCACACCGTTCGTCGCGGGCGGTGACGAGCATGTTCGCGTACTGAACCCGCTCGCGGAAAATGAGGGCTACCTCCGGCGCACGCTGCTGGAATCGCTCGAGCGTCGCGCGGAGTACAACCTGGCGCACATGCAGGCGAGTGTGCGGCTGTATGAGATAGGAACGGCGTTCGCGCGTGGGGCGGATGCGTTGCCCAACGAGAGCATGCGCGTGGCAATCCTGGTGATGGGCCAGAGAGAACCGGCGCACTTCACCAACGCGAAGCCGGAGGCGGTCGACGCCTGGGACGCCAAGGCACTTGCCGAGCTGGCGATGCGTATTGCGGCACCCGGCCGCGCGACGCTCGTGCCGGACGACGAGGGTGGACCACGGTTGTGGACCATCGAGGTCGATGGTGAGCCGCGCGGTCATGTGTCACGCCTGACACTTGATGCACCGGTGTGGGCCTCGCAGGCGTTCGGCGTGGAGCTGGAACTTGGCGTGGTTTCGAACGCGGATGTGGCCCCGCCGGGGGAACACGCACATCTGTCTGCCGCGAACTCTACGCCACCTGTGCCGGCAAAGTACCGGCCGCTCCCTACCACGCCATCCGCAGAGTTCGATCTCGCACTCCTGGTGCCCGACGGTGTGCGGGCGTTCAACGTGGAGCGGGTGATTCGGGCGGCAGCGGGCGAGCTGCTCGAGCGCCTGATCGTGTTCGACGTGTATGAGGGCGCGGGTGTCGATGCCGGGCATCGATCGGTCGCCTGGCGGTTGACCTTGCGGCACCCCGAGCGCACTCTACGCGACAAGGAAATCGAGGGTCGTCGCGCCAAGATCCTCTCCGCACTCCAGCACGAACTGCATGTCCGACAGCGCTCGACCTGAAGTGATGGCCTTTCGCGAGCTGGAAACGCTCGTTCGCCACCTGGCGGACGAGCTCGCAGGGTTTCGTCGTCGCGCACTGCTCGCGGAGGCCAGGGTACGCGATGCGGAATCACAGGGCTCCGCGCCGGTGGCGCAGGAAAAGCGCGAGCTCTCGGACAGGATCACCCAGCTCGAGCATGAAAACGCGGCGTTGAAGGGCCGACTCGAGGCTGCCACGGCGCGCACCTCGCAGATGCTGGATCGCGTGCGATTCATCAGGCAGCAGGCGCAGGCGGGAGGGGAACGGTGAGCGGAAAGAAGGCCTCCGTGAAAGTGGAGATCCTGGGTGAGTCGTACGTGCTCCGCACCGAGGCCGCACCGGAGCACACGCGTGCCGTCGCGGAATACCTGGACAAGGCCATCCGTCAGATTCTCTCCGGTGGGTCCGTGATCGAGGCCAATCGTGCGGCCATCCTTGCCGCGCTCCAGATCACGTCCGAACTGTTTCAGGCACGCGAGGCGAATGGCTCCCTGACCGGCGCCATGCAGGGGCTGTCTGCCGACGTGCGGCGCCTGCTGCCCCCGGGCAAGCGCGACAGCGCTGCCGTTCCGGTGGTGGGCGGCTGACCGCCTTGCCCGATCCCTTTCGTCGCCATAACTTGCCAGACGTTCCTGTTGCCACCGTAGGTTGATGCGCCCTTTGTAGTTAGCTCGTTCCAAGTCGCGCCCTACGCCGGTGCGGCCTCGAGCGTGGCAAACTGCGTGGAGGCGCTCCGCGGAAGCAGCGGCGGTATCCTTTCTTCCGCGCTCATCCGCGGTGGAGCATAGATGACATGA
>JAYVNZ010000404.1:0-1940 GCA_043758185.1 Gemmatimonadaceae bacterium
TGCTCGATGAGCAGCTTGGGCAAACGGACGCCCTGCGAGTTGCCGATCCGGACAATCCTGGAACGCATGGAGCCTCGTGGCACCGGGACTTACAATGTAGGCCCGGTACGAGCCTCACGCAAGTTCACCCAGTTGGCATCGATGTATGAACTTCCAGGCTCGGAGTCACGGCAGCCGGCACTGCGCGCACGAACCCGATGTAATCTACCGGGACCGGCTCGCAGTGCCCTTGCCGAAGGAGCAGGTTGATCTTTCCCCGGTGATACTGCCCGTGAAGCGCCACGTGCACGAGTACATCGTGCACGACCGACGTGAACTCCTGCCCACTGCTGTTGCGGTATGTGATGGACCGAAGCAGCGATGGCGCGTCCAGGCGCGCCAGATATGCGTGGTAGCCGGCCACCACTGAGCCACGGAGCGCAGCCACTTCGTTAGAAGTGAGTGTCGGCCACACGGGTACAGGGGCAGGGCGCTGATCGAGCCGAGCAAGCCAGACAGCTTCTGCCGCGAGCACATGCGCGTACTCGCGCCAAGCGTCCGCCGGTACGGTCGCTCCCTGCGTAAGTGCCTCGAGGAGGGACGCATCGGCCCACGCTGAGTGCGCCCACGTCCGCCGAATCAGTTCCGCTCCGTCCATGACGTTCCCAGCTGAAAGGTGCAAGAAGGATCGCCGCTCGCTCCAGCAAGCGCAGCGCGCGACCCAACTAACTGCCGTACCGAAGCCGACGCAACACAACCCTGCGAGCGGCCTCACGGCATAATGCGCGCGAGGCAGGCGGCATCGCGCAGGGGCTCGCTGCACTCGCGGAGGCGCCGTATGGCCGGTACGTGTATGGCCCGGTGGCCCTGGGCTTCGTGGCGTATGGCGTTTTTCAGGTTGCCACGGCGCGGTACCGGCGCATTCGCGCTGCCTGACTGGTCAACGCGCAGCTTGGCCATTTTGCCAGAGTTGCGTCAATGCGGTTGCTGCTGTTGGCGGTTGTTGCGTGTTGCTGGCAAGCGAGCAAGGCGAGCGGGCCGTCATCCGTCTCCCGTCAAGCAGCGACAGCGAGCAGGCTCAGATCTTCCGGCTATCGTAGGCCCAGTGCAGGAGCGCTTGGCGCTGACGCTTTCGGCAGTCCAGATCGCGCGGCATGCAGCCCTGCCTGACCTGAGCGACGTGCCGCGCCATCTGGCGCCAGCGGCGAATCTGGCGTTCGTCGTCCATGGAACGCCGGCCAGAGTAGTAACGGCAATACCACTGGAACCAGCCGCGCGGATCGTCGCGATGAATCCAGCCGTTCTTGCGCCACACCGCCAGCGGCTGTGATGCGTTCACGCCGAAGCAGTTGAGTGTGGGATCGCGCCGTCCTGGCGACAGCCGGGCGCGACGCCACCAACTCGCGGGAAACTCGGCGCCGCAGTCCGTCATGTACCTCCCGCCGAAAACACCAAGCGCCAGGAGTTCGGCGGGGGTCAGCTCAGGATGGAAGCCCTCGTCGAAATTCCGCCCCGCTGGTTCGGTACGCTCATAGGTGTAGCCCTGCTGCATACGATCGTTGACCGTGACGCGCGTTGGCTTCATTCGCAGTACGAGAAAGGTCAGGAGCGAGCCCGCGTTCCAGGTGCCTGTCGGACACGAGCTTGGGGGGGCCACCGGGAATTCTAGCTTGTGTCCATGATGAAGCAGCCCAATTCACCGGCGGACGCAGGACGCGCACGTCGTCACGACGCGCGAGCAACCGCGCATCGCGCACTCACCTGCGCAACGAGGCCCGCTGGTAGCGCACCCGCGTGCGACGGCGGAGATTTGCAGCACGCGCCGTCCCCGCGCCACCCGCTCGTCATCACAAGAGGTACTCCGTGTTCGCTACCCGTGCTCGCTTCGCGCGTATCGCTTTGCTCATCGTTGCCGCGGCCTCCATTCCCACCGCCTCCGTCGCCGCGCAGGCGCGCACCAG
>JAYVNZ010000405.1:0-12538 GCA_043758185.1 Gemmatimonadaceae bacterium
GTGTAGTCGAAATTGGTTCCCACGCCGAGGGTCGCATTGGCCGGACGCTTGGTGGCAGCGAGGGTGAGGACTTTCGCCGTGTAGCGCAGATCCCTGGAACCATCGGCCCGGAGCTGGATGCCACTGTCCGCCTTGGCGTGCGCCACCACGCTGCTGTTCGACTGGTTGCTGATACCATTCGCCACGTCGCTCGCGGCCGATGAATACACATTGAAGGGTCCCACCGTGAGTGAGCCCGTCGTGTTGATGAATGTCTCCGCCAGGTTCGCGAGCACGGTGGTGTAGCAGGAAGCGCTGCGTGCCGCACCGCAGCCCGACGCACCGATGGACGCCCGATAGGCATTGATCCGCGCGGCGAGCGCGCGATTGAACTTCAGGTAATTCGCCGGCGTGTTGAAGCCTGCGTAGCCCGTATGCAGCGTGAACGGAAATGCGGTGCCGGCAGCGGCAAGCTCCGTCTTTGCCTGATCCAGCTTGCCCACGATGTTGCGATATACCGAATCGCGGGACACGAAGGGCACCAGTACGGCGGGGTCCGGAGACACGGCCACGGGCGCGCCCAGGTTGTAGCGGGTGGCGATGATGTACGAGAGTGCAAGGGCCTGCATGGTATGCGCGAATCCAAGGGTCCCGTTCTTCTGTGCATCGGTGAACAAGCCTGCGGCGGCACCGTTCACGGTGCCTTCCAGGCCCGTGGCGTTCCGGAGCTCGGTATAGAACCCTGTCCAGTTCGAATTGCCGCCAAAGCTTGAGGACGTCTTCACTTCGGGCGAGAGAAAGCCGGAGGTGTTCCGGCCTTCCGTGGGTGTGTAGTTGTACGCTTCGCGACCGAGAATGCCGACGCCGAGCACATAGCCGGTGGCGAGGTCGCGGTCGTTGCGCAACACCCCAGATACCAGCAACGGGAGTGCAGACACCGGATCGCCCTGGATGGATTCAGGAGTAGGATTCTGGTAGTTGGGCACGGTCAGGCGGTCAGTGCACGCGGCGGCCGCGCCGAGCAGCATGATGCCGACCGCCATGGACGTCACGGTATATCGCATTCCGGCGTGTCTCACGGAGTTGAGTGGGTTGGTCATGTATGATGGCTCCTCAGTACGCGACGTCGAAGCCGACGAACAGGCTCCGCGTTGGAGGATATGGAGCGAGATCGACGAAGCGAACCACGCTCTGGTTTCCGAAGTTGTTGACCTCCGGATCGAAGCTCCAGTACTTGGACCACGTCTTGAGGTTGCGTCCGCTCACGGTCACGCGCAGATCGCGACCGCCGGTGAGCCGCTGCGTGGCGGACGCGGGCACCTGGTAGCCCAGCGTGATCTCGCGAAGCTTCACGTACGAACCATCCTGGATGTACTGCGCCGCGTTGCGACCGCTGTTCCACTGCGCATAGCGGTACTGGCCCAGCGGCACGTTCGCCACGGGCGACGGGAGGTCGTAGTCGTACGAATTGCCGCCTTCATCGAACAGATTCTGCGTCATGTTCGATACGAAGCCGCCCTTGCGCCAATCCACGAGGCCGGTGAGCGAGAAATTCCTGAACGTGAAGTCGTTCGAGAACTGCATCTGGAATCGCGGGTTGGCATCGGCCAGCAACGTATCGACGACGGTGGAATCCGCACGATAGGTGTTGCCCCAGATGCCCGTGGAGATCCGCCCGCGCGCGATACGACCACGGCCGTAGTTCGCCCCGAAACCCGAGTTGGGGATGACGAAGTCGGCCACGTTTGCCGGCAGTGAGACCACCGTGGACTTGGACCGCGAGAACTGCACGCGCGAGTTCCACTGCAGGGGTCCGCGGATGGGGATGAGGTTCACCGCGACTTCAACACCCTTGGTCACCAGGTTGCCGCCATTGAGGAACTGCTGCGTGAAGCCGCTCGACGGCGGGAGCGGTGCCTGCAGCAGCAGGTCGGAAATGGAGCGGTCGTACACGTTCACTTCCAGGCCTGCCCGCGAATCGAGGAACTGCGCGTCGACACCGTATTCGATTTCCCGCATCTTCTCGGGCTCGATGCCCGGGTTGCCGACCGTGCCGGGCACGCCGAGTGCCGTGCGACCATCGATGAGCCCCAGTCCCGCCAAGGTGATGTCGCGGTTACCGTAGTTGGCCTGATTGCCAGACCGGCCCACCGCGGCTCGCAGCTTGATCTCATCGGCCTGCGCGAACGGACGGACGAAGCGATACGCAGCGGATGCCGCGGGCCAGTAGAAGTACTGCTGGCGGTCACCATTCACGCTGCTCCGCTCTGCCCGCACGCGCGCAGACATGGACAGCTTCTCGTCCAGCAACAGCAACTCCTCGTTGGCAAACAGCGCCTTGTCGCGCACGGCGGTACGCACCTGCGCAATCGTCGGCGTGCCCTGATTGATGAGATCGATGGTGGGAACGAGTCCGCGCGCGATGATGGAGTACTGGTTGAGGGCGCGATCCTCGTACTGGCTACCAAACGACGTTGTCGCCGACGACAGGTAGTGCAGCATGCCAGTGGCCTTTGGCGTGTACGTATGCACGGCACTCAGCGTCGCATTGAACTGCGTGCTCAACCCCTGCCCTTCCGACGTGGTGCCGAGGAAGCCATCATCCGGCTCGTACTGAAGGTTGTTCGGCGAATACGTTTGCGAGCCCGCGTTGAAACGGTCCACACCACCGGCGAGCGCAAAGGCGAGGGTCTGCCGGTCCGAGTTGTACGCACTGAAGCGGACGTTTCCCGACGCGATCTGCCGCCACACATCCTCCGTGTTCCGGAGCAGCGAGAGGGTCTGGAAGGGGTTGGTCCCGATACCCGTCAGGTCGCGAACGAGCGTGTTGTCCACGTAGCGGCCGGCCACCTGCTTCTCCAGGTCGATCACCGCAGGCGTATACCCGAACGCATAGATCGGGCTGACGAACGTATTGTCGTTGTTCGAGATGCCGCGGTCGCTGACACTGCGGGAGATGGCGGCTGAAACATTGGACGAGAACCGCGCGCCAAAGGCGAAATCGGAGTTCATCCGGATCGACTGACGCACCGCGCCCGTCGCGAGTTCCGTCCCGCGATCATTCTTGTGCAGCGCGGACAGGAAGATCTTGCTGTTGTCTCCTCCACCGCTCAGCGTCACCGAGGTTTCGTGCGACAGGTCGCGCTGGCCGAACAACCGCCCCTGATAGTCGTAGTACGGGCAGTCCGAGGTGCAATACTGGTCCGCCAGTTTCTGGCCCAGCAAGCCGACGGCGGTGGTCTTCGTGAACCGCCGCGATCCGATGAGGCGATCCGCCTGGTACTGCCCGAGCTTCTGGTTGACGGTGAACTTGGTCGCACCACTGCGGCCGCGCTTCGTGGTGATGAGCACCACGCCATTAGTGGCCTTGGAGCCATAAATAGCTGTGGCCGCGGCGCTCTTCAGCACCTGGATGTTCTCGATATCGGCCGGATTCACGTCCGCAAGGCGATTCGTCGAGTTGTCCTGCGTGGTATTGAAGCCGCTTCCGCTCGCGCGCGACACGGCATTGATGCCGGTGGAGAACGTGCCGTTGCTGATGATCACGCCATCCACGACGAACAGTGGTTCGCCATTCCCGAGCACCGAGGTGACGCCGCGGATCTGCACCTGTCCGCCGCCGCCTGGCGCTCCGCTGTTCAGGTTGATCTGTGCGCCGACGATCTTGCCCTGCAGTGCGCTTTCCAGGGATCCCGCCGGTACGCGCTGGATCTCCTCCGATGACACGCTGGCCACGGCGGTCGCGATGTTCCGCCGCTCCTGCGACGTTGCCGCGCCCGTCACCACCACCTCCGACAGTGTTGCCGCCTCGCGTGTCAGTGCCACCTCGATGGTCTGCTGCGTGGACAGCACGCGAACGGTCTCGCGACGAAAGCCAAGCCCGCGTACACTGAGCGTGACCTCGGTTGCGGGGATGGTGATGCGAAACTGGCCGTCGGCGTTCGCCTGCGTCACGTTCGCCGTGCCTGTCTGCGCCACCACGGCGCCGGACACTCCCGCCCTGCTGCTGGCATCGACGACGCGGCCCGTCAGGATGCGCGTTTGTGCTCGCACCGCGGCGGGAATCATGAGGATCGCGAGCAGGGCCAGATACAATCTCAATCGTGCATGCACTGAAAAACCTCCGTCGAAGGCAAAGTGGAACAGCAGCCTGGCGTGTGGTATTGCCTGCTGATCAAGCGCGTCAGAAGCCACCCTCCGCGAGCGGCCATTCTGTCAGACGCACGTCCTGGACGCGCGCACCTGATCGCATGGGGACAACAGATGATGTCGATCTACGGTCTTTCCGTGTATGAGTCAAGGGCGACGTGCCCACGTCAATCACCTCGGCCGCCATCACTTCGTCACGGACATTTTGTCAGGCGCACACACACATCTCTGGCTCGCGTCATGGCGAGATCAGTTCGGAGCTACCGCAACCCAACGCGCCTCCGGAGCAGCCATTCCGCGCACAACAGCACCACCACGAACACGTAGATCCAGCCCTTCTCGCGTAGCGCAGGCGCATTCCCCAACGCGGGCTCGCCGCCCACCACGCCAGACCGCACCGTGATGCGACGCGGCACCATCTCCCGCGACGCATTCACCGCCAGCAGTGCCGAGCCGCCTGGCGTCGTCACCTCATAGAGTCCAGCGGGCAGGGGCGCTGTCTCCGCCACACTCGCCCCGTCCGCAAAGCGCACGGTGAGTGTACGCCGTTGCGCCGTGGCATCCTTGCGAACCACCACCGCCGTGGCGACGCTGTCGCCGGGCGCGCCGCGCCGCCAGCGCACCGGCATGCCCGCGCGCAGGGGGGTGCCGTCCGGCACCACGGCGCGACGGTCGGAACGGCCGGCCGCCAGCCAATCGTACAACGCACCGAACAGCGCAGCGTACGCCTCGGCGCGAACCCCTCCCCGAAAGCGCCAGCGCCAGAAGCCCGAGGCGCCGAGCACGGCGATGCGCCGAGGCGACTCCCATCCCACCAGGGCGGGGCGCGTGTCATCACCGCCGCCACCGCGACGCGCAGTCAACCCCTGCCACTCGCCCACCGGCAACAGCGGCGACACCGACAGGGGAGACAGGCTGTCCACAGGCAACCCACCCAATGCCGGTGCCAATGGCGACACCGGTGCGGCCACGGCGAACCACTCGCCCTCCTCCGTTACCGGTGGCGCAAACAGGAGCAACGCGCCGCGCGTTGCCGCACGCGGCGCGCCGAACACCGTCGTGTCGCCGTGCAACACCACCATGGGCGCATCACGCACCGCCTCACGTACCGTCCGCTCGTCGACCGGCGCGAGGGTGCCGTCCACACGCCACACGCCCGGAGCGACACGGAAGTAGGCGCGCGTCGGCAGCGACGTCACGCCGCGAAGCGCCGCAACGGCCTCACGGACGTCGTAGTCCGGAGCGGTGGAGACGAACACCGCCGCAGGCGCGTGCGTGACATCCACTCCCACCGCAAGCGTATCGTTCCTCGGCTCGCGGTCACCACGCACGCGCAGAACAGCCCGCAGGAACGCGGCCCGTTCAACCCCGGCGGCAATGCCGCGCAGGCCAACAACGCGCTCGGCAAATGGTGCCAGCGGAGCCAGCGTGGCAGTGTCGAGCAGTGCGTCGTCGAGGCGCAGCTCCACGCGCCCACCTGGACTTCCCAGGCTCCCCGAGACAATCGTGACGCGTGCGCTTACCGTGTCGCCCGCCAGGAGCGAGCGTGGGGCATCCAGCGCGGCGACGGCGGCGTCCGGCGCTTCGTGACGCGGGAGAACGATCACGCGCGATCCGCGCGGCAGGTCTGCGAGCAACTCGGGATCATCCATCTCACCATCGCTGATGAGGAGTGCCGGCCGCCCAGACCCTGTGGCCGCGTCCACGACGTCGCGGAGCTTCGTGGCATGATCTGCGGGCCCCGCACGCCCTGCGGCGACGCGGAGCGAATCGCCGAAGCGATGGATCACACCGCCAGCGCGCGCAGCGGAATCCAGTGCGGCATGCCACGCGCTGCTGTCCGACGCGCGCAGCCAGCTTTCGGACGCATCGAGTGCCACGTCACCTGCGGCACGTGCACCCCTGCCTGCTGGTGCGCCGAGCAGCAGCGCGACGATGATGGTGGCCGCGAGCGCTCGCAACGCGGCGAGAGGGAGTGTGCGCGCCCCAGCGAGTCGCCAACCGTACTGCCCGACGGCTGCAATTCCGCCGGCGGCGAGAGCAAGGAGCCAGACGGTCATCTCAGCAGGCTATCGGGCCTGGTTGTCGTCCGGAGCAACCTGTTTGTCGTCCTGAGCAACGCGCCTGCCCTCGAGCGGAGCGAAGGGAAGGACCTGCTTGTCGTGAGGCGATAAGCAGGTCCTTCGCTTCGCTCAGGACGACAGGGCGCCCGGAACAACTACGAGCGATCAGCGCGCGGCGAGCCGCACAACGCCGGGCGTGCCCGCAAGCATGGCCACCATCTGCTCCCGACGCACGTCGAACGCGCCGCGGAGGTCACGGCCCAGCGGCTCCCCACCAATGGACTTGAGCGCGATGCGTGAATCGCGCTGGACTCCGCCCACCAGCAGTTCGAAGTGCAGGTGCGGGCCGGTGCTCATGCCGGTGGTTCCCACGTAGGCCACGGTCTGGGCCATGTCCACACGGCTGCCCTGATGAACCCCCTTGGCGAACGCGCGAAGATGCCCGTACCGCGTGATGTACCCGTTGCGGTGACGCAGCTCCAGCATGTTGCCGTACCCGCCTGCCCATCCCGCGCGAATCACCGTGGCGTCGCCAATGGCGCGCACCGGCGTACCGGCAGATGCCGCGTAGTCCGTGCCCTTGTGGTTCTTCCAGCGCCCCAGGATGGGATGGAAGCGACTGCCGAAGCTGCTGGAGATACGGCGGAACTCGAGCGGCGCGCGCAGGAATTGCGCGCGCAGGCTCTTGCCCGTGGCGTCGTAGTATTGCGCACTGCTGCCGGCGCCTTCGAAGCGGATGGCCTGCACGTCGCTGCCCGACAGCGAGAAATTTGCCGCGAGCACCTTGCCCACCTTCGTGATGCCTTCCGGGCCCACGGCGCGCTCGACGAGGGCATGGAACTGGTCGCCCTCCTGGAGGTCGCGGCTCATGTCCACCTTGTACTCGAAGATGTCCGCGAGAGCCCAGGCCAGTTCGTCCTTTGCGTGCGCCGGAAAGAACTTGGCCGCACTCGAGTCCATCGCCTGGTAGAGATTCGAATGAATGGTGCCGCCCACCACAACGGTGTCCGTGGTCCACGGCAGCCGCTCCTCTGCGCCTGACCATCCGGAGGCGGAGCGCGTCATGCGCAGCAGGCGGTCGATGCCCAGGTGGAACACCAGTTCGCGCGGTGAGTCGCCCACGCTGTCCGCCGTGAACTCCACCGGCATGCCCACGCGGAGGTACCGTGTATTGACTGCCGAGGCCGTCGCGGCGCGAACCACTTCTTGTGCCGCCTGATCGTTGACGCCGGCGCGCTTGAGCAGGCCGATGAGCGTTTCGCCGCGGTTGAGCCGCTCGACCCGCGACCATGGACGCGCCGCCACGGGCGCGACCATTGTGTCGCCCTCCTGCATGACCTCCGCAGCAGGGTGCTCACGCAGCGCCGGTGTGTAGCGGAGCGCGACGACCAGCATCAGGGCCACCACACCATAGGTGGTGGCGCGGGAAAGGGCGCGCTTCATCAGTCCATCTGTCTCCGAATGAAGGTCGGGATCTCCATGTCGCTGAGATCCTGCGACCCGCTGCTCGGCGCGGCGGGCGGTGCCGCCGGCGGCCGCGCAGCTCGCGGAATATCGTTGGCCGGCCGCGCGGGCATGGTGGCATTGCCCACACGTCCGCCGCGGTTGGGGAACGGAATGACGGGCGCGCCCTTGGGAATGCTCACCGTGCTCGCCTCGTGCGACGGCGTGACCACACCGGGCTGCACGGCCTTGTCGAAGCCCGTGGCAATGACCGTCACGCGGATCTCGCCCTGCATGGCCGGCTCGTGCACGGCGCCAAAGATGATCTCGGCCTCGTCGCCAACGGCGTCGTGGATGATCTCGTTGATCTGGTGCACTTCACCGAGCGTGAGGTCGGCGCCGCCCGTGATGTTCACGAGCACACCCATGGCGCCGGAGATGCTGATGTTGTCCAGCAACGGGCTGGAGATGGCCTGCTGCGCCGCTTCCATGGCGCGGTTCTCACCGCGGCCGATGCCGGTGCCCATGAGCGCGGACCCGCCGCTCTGCATCACCGTGCGGACGTCGGCAAAGTCGACGTTCACCAGCCCCGTGACGCTGATGAGCGACGAGATGCCCTGCGTGGCGTGCAACAGCACTTCGTCGGCCTTCTTGAGCGCATCCTGGAACGGAATGCCCTTGCCCACCACGGCGAGCAACCGCTCGTTCGGCACCACGATCATCGTGTCGACATGCTTGCGCATCTCGGCAATGCCGGCGTCGGCCTGTCGCATGCGCTTCCGGCCCTCGAACAGGAAGGGCCGCGTCACGATGCCGACCGTGAGCGCGCCCTGCTCCCGCGCGAGCGCGCAGATCTCCGGCGCCGCACCGGTTCCGGTGCCGCCACCCATGCCGCACGTGATGAACACGAGGTCCGCGCCCGCGACGGCCTTGGCCATCTCGTCGCGACTCTCCTCGATGGCCTGCTTGCCCACCTCGGGACGCGCACCGGCCCCGAGGCCGCGCGTGAGCTTCTTGCCGATCTGGATCTTGAGGTCCGACTTCGAACTCAACAACGCCTGCGCGTCGGTGTTGACGGAAATGAACTCCACGCCCTCGAGTCGCTCGTCGATCATGCGGTTGACGGCGTTGCCACCGCCACCACCCACGCCGACGACCTTCATGCGAGCGTTCTGCGCCGCGCTCTCTTCGAATTCGAAGATCATTGCGTACGACACTCCCTTGCTACGTAGTGTCTGATTGGACGAACGGGAAGGCACTTCGGGGGCAACTCTCGTACGCTGGCCACTGCCCGGAAGCGATGCGGCAATATAACGGTGGGATGCGTTCGAGCCAGACCTTTGTGCTCGCTGGGAAGACGATCGAATCGGGAAAAGAGTACAACGCCCTTGTCCACATTTTTCCCGGGGTAAGCAGCTTTGTGCTGCTCGCGTCTGTCAGTCTGACGGTCTGACCCGCTGGCCGCTGCGCGGCTGCTCGTCTGACAGCGGGTCGTTCAGCACGACAGTCATGATCTGCACAGCCATGTCCCCTGACGCGCGACCGAGTTGTGTGGATCATGACTGACGGACCAACCGACCCGCTGTCAGACGAGGCGCGGGCGCAGCCCGTCGCCGGGTCAGACCGTCAGACTGACCGACTAGAAGAAGTCCTGCAGCCAGAACTTGATCCGTTCCACCATCTTGTCCATCCCGCCACCACCGGGCAGCTTGATCCGCTTGGCGCTCGCAGACGCCCCGCCCAGCGCCATCCGGCTGGCTCCGTACTGCGCCAGGCCAACCACCGTGGCAAACTGCGGGGCGTCCACCGAGTCGCTCAACCCGCTGATCTGCTCCGTCGGCGTGCCGACCCGCACTCCGGTCCCGAACACGTCGCTCGCCAGCTCGGCGCTGCCCTCCATGGAGGCCGCGCCTCCCGTGAGCACCACACCCGCCGCCAGCTTCCCCGCAAACCCCGCAGCCGCCACATCGCGCTGCACAAGGTCGAAGATCTCGTCCATGCGCTGGTGAATGATGTGCGCCAGCAGCTCACGCGGTATCTGGCGATCTCCCTGCGCCACGGTACTGGGCAGCTGGATGATGTCGCTGGGATCGACGAGCGACTCGTACGCGCACCCGTGGCGCTCCTTCAGCCGCTCGGCATCCGCCTGCGTGACGCCCAGGCCATGCACGATGTCGGAGGTCACGTTGTTGCCGCCGAATGCGATGGTGCCCAGGTGACGGATCTTCCCTTCGTGAAACACGGCGAGGTCCGTGGTCCCCGCCCCCATCTCCACGAGCGCGACCCCGAGTTCCTTCTCGTCCTCGGTGAGCACCGCCAGCGCACTCGCCAGCGGCTCGAGGACCAGCTCGCGCACCTTGTATCCCGCCTTCTCCACACTCTTGCGCAGGTTCGTGGCCGGCGCCGAGCCAATGGTGACGAGGTACATCTCCGTCTCGAGGCGCGTACCGCTCATGCCAATGGGATCGCGGATGCCGTGGTCCTTGTCCACGGTGTATTCCTGCGGAATGGCGTGCAGCAGCTCGCGGTCCGTTGGAATGGCCTGCGCGCGGGCGACTTCATTCGCGCGATCCACGTCGGGCCTGGCGATTTCGTCGTTGCTCACGGCCACGATGCCCTTGGAGGTCATCGCGCGCACATGCTCGCCGGCGATGCCGAGGTAGACCTCCGTGATCTGCGCGCCCGCCATGCGCTCGGCGTCCTGGAGCGCCTTGCGGATGGATCGGGTGGTCTCCTCGATGTCGGCCACGACGCCCCGGCGCATGCCGGTGGTGCGCGCCTGGCCCACCCCCAGCACCTTGATGCCGGGATGCTTGGGCAGGTCGCCCACCACTTCGGCGATGATGGCCGTGGTCTTGGCGGAGCCGATGTCGAGGCCGGCGATGAGGCGGTCCGAGTTCATGGCAGTCTGGCGATCACTTGGTCGCGGTAGCGGAGGTCGAGTTCGGCGGCGTGGAGTTGTCGCCGCGCAAGATCGCGCTCGACGGGTTCGATGTCGGAGAGACGCGCGAGCGTGACAGACGTCATTGCGCGCACGGGCAGGCCGGCCAGGTGAAGGAGTAACTCGTCGCTGCCCACTCGGCCCATGCTGCTGAGCCGCGCGTAGAAACGAGGTGCCTCGCGCTGCATCCTGCCAAGCAAATGATACACCGCGGTATCGCGCGGTGCGGCGCGCACGACCGGCGCGTCCACCGGCGTCCGGCTGGGGTCCAGTGGCAGCAGCGCCCCGCGCTCGTCCACCGCGCGCAGGCCGGTGGCCGTCTGCGTCAAGGCCACGGGGCGCCGTTCCACCAGCTCCACGACGATCGTGCCGGGCAACCGGCGCGTGACGGCCACGCGCTCCACCTGCGGATGCGCCTGCACGCGCGCGGCAAGCGGGCCGAGTGGGTCCCAGATGCTGCGTGTTGTGTCGATGTGGAGCCGGTCGAGAATCTCTGATGGCGGCGTGTAGCGCGCGCCGAGCAGCTCGATCTTCCGTATGCGGAAGAAGTCGAATCGACGGAGAAGCTGCGGACCCCATGCCGGCGACGCCAGGATGAACGCAAGCAGCAGACCTGCCATGACGAGCTGCCAGCGTGGAATGCGCGCCGATGATACTGAAGGTGGCTCGCCCTTCTGGCTGCCGCTCACGCCTGCTCGGCGCGGAGGAGCGCCAGCAACTCGGGTCCGGATCGCGTGACGTCGCCAGCACCCATGGTCACGACGAGGTCACCGGCCTGCGCCATGCTCACGAGCGCCACAGCCAGCGCCGGACGCGCACCAGTCCATGCCGGCGCGCGACCCACGGCGGCCATGGCGTCCGCGATGAGGGCACTCGTCACGCCGGTCATCGGTCGCTCGCGCGCGGGATAGATGTCGAGCAGGCACACGACGTCCGCCTCCGCGAGTGCGGCCGCGAATTCGTGTGCGAAGTCTCGCGTGCGCGAAAACAGGTGCGGTTGGAACGCCACGACGAGACGGCGGCCGGGCGCGGCAGCGCGCGCGGCCTGGACCGACGCACGCACCTCGGTGGGATGATGCGCGTAATCGTCCACCACCATCACGTCACGCGCGCTGCCGAGGACCTGGAAGCGACGTTCCACGCCGTTGAAGGCAGCAATGCCCGGGGCCATCGCATCCACCGTGGCGCCCAGCGCGAGGCCCACGGCGAGTGCGGCGAGCGCATTGCACACGTTGTGCTCGCCGGGCACGCGCAGCAGCACGTCGCCAAGCGGCTTGCCGTCGTACTCGACGGCAAACCGGGTACCCAGTTCCTCGCGTCGCAGCGATGTGGCGCGCAGCCGAGCGTCCGGGGACGTGATGCCGTAGCGGATCACCTCCGCGCTCGCGGGCGTCGGCAGCCTGTTGGCCTCCTCGTCATCAGCGCAGAGCACGATGTACCGCGCAGCGCGAATGTACCGGGCAAAGGTTCGACGCAGGTCGTCGAGCCCCGCGTAAACGTCGAGGTGGTCTGCCTCGAGGTTGGTGACCACCGCCACGGTGGGCGACAGCGCGAGAAACGAGCGATCATATTCGTCGGCTTCCACGACGAACCGGTCTGCGCGTCCAGCGCGCAGGTTGCCGTGCCACGATGTCACGCGTGCCCCAACGTAACCGGTGGGGTCGTGGCCCGCGGCGACGAGTGCTTCCGTGGTGAGCACCGTGGTGGTGGATTTGCCATGCGTGCCGGCCACACCAACGAGCATCGCTCCGTGCGTCGCGTCGCCGAGCGCTTCGGCTCGTCGTATCACCGGGAGTCCGAGTTCGCGTGCGCGCGCGAGCTCCGGATGATCCTTGGCCATCGCCGAGGTGACGACGAGGGCCCGTGCGCCCGTCACGTGCTCGGGTGCGTGACCCTGCTGCACGACGATGCCGCGTCGCACGAGATCCAGTGCGTTTTCCGGATGTGCATCGCACCCGGTCAC
>JAYVNZ010000406.1:0-4052 GCA_043758185.1 Gemmatimonadaceae bacterium
CAGGACGTCGACCTGGGAACCACGCACATCGCTGGAACCAAGCGACCAAACGCGTGGGGCCTCTACGACACACTCGGCAACGTGTGGGAGTGGGTCAGCGACATCTACAACGAGAAGCTCTTCGCGGATTCCGTTGCAACCACCGCAGGATCCACGCACGTGCTCAAGGGCGGCTCATTCGTCTCCGACGTCAAGAATACGACGTGGTCCACGCACGCCGGTGGTCCCGGCAGCGGGTTCGACGTAGGGTTTCGCATCGTGAGGCAAATTCCGTAAATCGGTCCCGGGCAGTTCGAGACATTCCCACCTGTCACTCTCACATCATCCAATGAACGTTCGCGCCCCGCTCCTCGCGCTCGTCTTCGCATGCACCACACGCATCGCCGCGCAGGGACCTGCGTCGCTTCCCCGCAGCACGCCGGAAGCGCAAGGCATGTCGTCCTCAGGCATCCTCTCCTTTCTCCAGGCCGCGGACAGCGCGGTGGACGCGATGAACAGCGTGATGATCGTGCGCCATGGTCGCGTGGTGACCGAGGGTTGGTGGGCGCCGTACGATGCGAAGACTCCGCACATGCTCTACTCGCTCAGCAAGAGCTTTACATCCACCGCCGTCGGCCTCGCCATCGCCGAGGGGAAGCTCACGCTCGACGACCAGGTGCTGAAGTTCTTTCCCGACGAGGCGCCGGCGCAACCGTCCGCCAACCTCCGGTCCATGCGCGTCCGCGACCTGCTGCGCATGAGCACGGGGCATCAGAGCGAACCATCGTTCACCAGCGACGCCGATTCCACCATGCGCGGCGCAACGTGGGTGAAGCGGTTCCTTGCGCATCCCGTCCCGTTCAAGCCCGGCACGCATTTTCTGTACAACTCGCCAAGTACCTACATGCTGTCGGCCATCGTGCAGAAGGTCACAGGCATGACGGTGCTGGACTACCTTCGGCCCCGCCTCTTCGAGCCGCTTGGCATCGAACGCCCCACCTGGTTCGCCAGTCCACAGGGTATTTCTGCCGGTGCGTACGGGCTGATGGTGCGCACGGAAGACATTGCGCACCTGGGCCAGCTCAACCTCCAGAAAGGCATGTGGCAGGGGCGTCAAGTCGTTCCCGCCGCGTGGGTCGCAGAGGCGACGTCGCTGCAGACGTCGAACGGGTCCGCACCCAATAGCGACTGGGATCAGGGCTACGGCTACCAGTTCTGGCGTTCGCGACACGCCACCTATCGCGGAGATGGCGCATTCGGCCAGTACATGCTGGTAATGCCGGAGCAGGACGCCGTGGTGGTGATCACGAGCGGCGTGCGGAACATGCAGTCGGTGATGGACCTGGTGTGGGACAAGCTCCTGCCCATAATGAAGCCGGGCACGCTGCCGGCTGACCCCGCGGCGCACCGCGCGCTCTCGGCAATGCTCGCCCGGCTTGCAGTGCGCATGCCGGCCGGCAAGACGGCCACCACACTTTCCAGTACGATCTCGCAACGGTGGTACGAGCTGCCGAAGAATGACCGCGGCATTCTCGCGGTTTCTCTCGACCTCTCACCGGCATCGCCTGCACTCCTCGTCCGCACCGCCATGGGGGAAAGCCGCACTCCAATAGGCATGGGCACCTGGGTGCGGAAGCCATCCGGCTTTGCCAACGGGATGGACGCATTCCTCAGCGTGCCCGCCACGCCGGAGATCGCCGCCAGCGGGGCATGGACGGCCGACAGCACCTTTGCGCTGAAGCTCATCGCGCCGCAGACGCCGTTCTACTCGACGCTCTCCTTCCGCTTCGATGGCGACAGGCTGTTCCTCGGCACCGAGTACAATGTGTCCTTCGGACCAACCCGGCTTCCCACACTCGAGGGAAAGGCAGGTGGAGGTGTCACCCCGACCAGGTGAACGCTGGCTCCGGCGCCATTCCGCGCAGTCCCGGTAACGCATCGAGCAACTGCGCGCGATCCATTCCCAGCAGCGCATGCTGGTCGACAAGTGTGTCGAAGTCCACGGGATAGAGATTGCGCCGTGCGGGGTTCGCGAGTCCCGCGATGTTGCGCGGCGCAATCGCCCGACCCATCCACTCCACGAATTCCTGGCGCTGCTCCGGTGTACCTGCATCGCCCCGCCCCAGCGTGATGCTGCGCAGGCGCCGGAGCGCTTCAGTCGGCAGCGGGCCGAGCACGTCGTCCCCAACTCCCAGAAATCCGCTCCAGGCCCCGGATTGTCGTCCTGAACGAAGTGAAGGACCTGCTTCCTGCCCGGACTCGTCCGGCGCCAGTCTTTGGCTCACCTCTGCGAACGACACCGTCGCGAAGTACAGCATGGCGTGCGCGGCGAGCAAGTCGAAATGCACCATGGCTTCGTACGCGCCCGCAATCATCTCGTCGATCTGGTCGGCCTCCGCACCGAGCGCGGAGTCGTAGCGCTCGAGCAGGTCGGCATCCGGAACACGCTGGCCATGCGCGGCTGACTCGAAGGCGAGCGCCAATCGCTCCACTGCACGAAGGCTCCAGGCCATCCCCGTGGAGAACAGCGGATCGACAAAGGCGTACGCGTGCGGCAGCAGCGCCCAGCGCTCGCCGGCCGAGCGAGTGAGCCGGTGCTGGACTGTGGCGTGAAAGGAGAGCGGCCTGACTGGTGTTGCATCTGCGAAGACGGCCGCCAGCGTGGGGTACCGCTTCAGCACCGCGTTCCAGATCGCATCCGCGTCAACGTCGCCCGCATTGCGAAGGCCGGACATGCCGCGCGGCGTGAGAAGGAAGCCCGCACTCGTCACGCCATGATCGAATCGTAGCGAGTACATCCAGCCTTCGTCGATCACGTGGTGCACCGCGGCCCAGTCGTCCGGGTAGGGACCATCCGGCATGCCGGGCACCACGTCGCGCATCAGCTTCATGTCGCGGAAGTGGCTGCCGACAAGCGCCGATCGCGTCGTCGTGCGCTCGACCCCGGACGCAATCGACAACTGGCGCGCAAGAAACCCCGCCGGTCCGGAGGCATCGATCACGAACCCTGCGTGCAGGCACAGCGGTGTGCCCTCGCGGCTGCCCCGCAGCTCCACTCCGTCAGCGGCAGCGGACGCGCCCGTGAGCTCTACATGGTCGCGGTAATCGACGCCCGCGGTAACCGCTTGTCGCACCAGGTGGTGATCCACATCGGCACGCAACCAGTGCGTGTCAGCGAGCGAGTCGTTCGGGCTGGCCGCTACGAGCAGGCGCTCGGAGTCCAGCCCTCGATTCGCGAACTGTTCATGCGGATGGTGCCGATAGAACGTGAAACCGCGTTTCAGCCCGCGTTCCAGTTCGGGGTAGTGTTCCATCCACCGGCCGTGCGTGGCCAGCCGATAGCAATCCGCCAGGCCATACCGGATCCCGATCCGTTCGAGCGACAGGTTGGCCAGTGGCGTGGATGACTCCCCGATGGCGAATCGTGGATGCGCCCCGCGTTCCAGGAGCACCACGTCGTAACCGAGCACCGCAAGCACGCGCGCGAGGATCGACGCAGCGAATCCACTGCCGATGATTGCCACCTCACATGAATCCTTCACGCGGCGCTGCACTGGCTGCACACCATTCGCGGTTCGGCGTGGCCGGACGCATTCAGTCGCCGGAGGCGCTCAACGCGCGCCAACCGGCAGTGCTCGCACGCAGACAGTTGCTCGATGTCCCACAGGTCCGCGGTGATGACGGCATTGGAGAAATGCAGGCACGCATCGAGAGCGGCTTCGAGCTGGGACATGCCCGGTGGCGCAAAGTGGCCCGCTGCCTGGAGACGTTCCATTTCCCCGTTGCCTCCACGCACCGGAATGATCGAGATCACCGACGCGCCCTGCGCGACAGCATACTCCACCGTTTGCACGGTGGACGAGACGACCTCGCTGCCATGCACCCACGGCGCGCCAAGCAGCACGAAGACGCGAAGGTCGATGTCATTGGCAACCAGGAAGGACGCGGCCCGCTCGAACCGGGGAAGGTCGAGTCGCTTGTTGAGATGTGCCATCGCAACCGGATGGATGGTCTCCAACCCCATCGCGACCTCGAGCCGCCCCGAAATCTGCTGGGCAAACGACAGTGTTCGC
>JAYVNZ010000407.1:0-10908 GCA_043758185.1 Gemmatimonadaceae bacterium
CCGGTGATCGACCAACTGCTGCGCGATCCGTATTTCGCTGCCGAGCCACCCAAGAGCACGGGGCGCGAGTTGTTCGACGCCGCGTACGTTGAACGGTTCATGGCATTGTGTCGCAGCGAAGGGTCGACATCGGACGCCGACATCGTGGCCACCGCCACCGCGTTCACCGCGGCAACCATCGCCGATGCATATCGGCGGTTCATGGTGGAGCCTGTCGAGGAGATGCTGGTGTCGGGAGGGGGAGCGAAGAATCCCGTGCTGCTCGCCATGCTCCAGGCGGCCCTTGCACCGCTTACGGTGGTGCCGTTCGACGCGTGCTATTTCGACGGCGAGGCCAAGGAGGCGGTGGCCTTCGCGCTGCTGGCGCACCTGCATCTCCATGGCATTGCCGGCAACGTGCCCACCGCAACAGGCGCGCGCGGACCGCGCGTACTCGGCATGCTCACGCCGGCATGACATGACGTTCGAGGAGCGGTGGCATCCGTTGCGGCAGGAATGGGTCATCATCTCCTCCAACCGCAACAACAGGCCATGGCTGGGCGAGCAGGTTGGCGGTACCGAACGGCGGTTGCCAGAGCATGAGGCAGGCTGCTACCTGTGCCCGGGGAACACGCGCGTGGCGGGTCACGCCAATCCTCACTACGACCCGGTGTTCGTATTCGACAACGATCATCCGTGCGTGAGTGCAGATGCGCCCGAGGTAGCACCGCCCGACTCGCCCCTGTTCAGGAATCGGCGCGCGGATGGCGTGTCACGCGTGGTGTGCTACACACCGCGACATGACCTCACGTTAGCCGAGCTTCCGCTGAACAACGTGATCGCATTGCTGCAGACGCTGCAGGGGCAATATCGCGAACTCGGCGCACGCGGTGAGGTGCGTCACGTGCTGATGTTCGAGAACAAGGGCGACGTAGTGGGCGTGAGCAACCCGCATCCCCACTGCCAGATCTACGCGACCAACTTCGTGTTCCGCACCATCGAGGTGGAAGCGGAAGCCACCTCGGCGTACTTCGTCGAAACAGGCCGCTCCCTGCTGGGCGACGTCATCACAGCCGAAGAACGGGACGGGCGTCGCATCGTGGTGCGGCGGGATGGCGCGCTGTCGTTCGTTCCGTATTTCGCCCGCTACCCGTACGAGACGTATGTCGCGCCACGCGCCACGCATGCGAGCATTGCCGATCTGGCGCACGACGAGCTCGTGGAATTTGCCGAGGTGCTGAGTGAGACGCTCGTGCGGCTCGACAACCTGTGGAGTATGTCGTTCCCATACGTGATGGTGCTGCACCAGGCGCCCACGGATGGTGGGGCGTACCCGGGCTTTCACTTTCACATCCAGATTCACCCGCCGCTGCGAAAGCCCGGGCTGTTGAAGTACCTGGCCGGTCCGGAAATTGGCGGCGGCAACTTCCTCAATGACACTATCCCCGAGGAGAAGGCGGCTGAGTTGCGCGCGTCCGGCAGCGCACACTATCGGCGCGTGTCGTCCTGAGCGCAGCGAAGGACCTGCTCTTTCTGTTGTCGTCCTGAGCGTCGCGAAGGACCTGCTTTTTGCCCGATGTTCTCCTCCTCTACCTCGTAGATGCCCGACGTCCACCACCTGCTGCCTGCCATCGTCGACCTCCACGACCGCATTCGCAAGTCGGTCGTAGCCGCGTGCGAGCAACAGAGCCATGACGCAATGGCCGACGTGGCGCACGATGACGCGGGCGACACCATCTACGCCGTGGACAGGGTGAGCGAAGCCACGCTCATCGACGGACTCGCCGCCGTTGCGCGCGACGAACCGCTCGTCCTCATCGCCGAGGGTCTTCCACCGGAAGGACTCGTGCTCCCGCACGGCGCGTCCGAAGCAGAGTGCCGCTGGCGATTGCTCGTGGATCCCATCGATGGCACGCGCGGGCTCATGTACCAGAAGCGACCCGCCTGGATCCTCACCGGCGTCGCACCCAACCTTGGCGACGCGACGCGGCTCCGTGACATCGTCCTGGCGGTGCAGACCGAGATTCCCCTCGTCAAGCAGCATCTGTCCGACCAGCTCTGGGCGCAGCGGGGCAGGGGCGCCGAGGCCCGCAGGGTGAATCGACTGACCGGTGAGTCCATGCCGCTTGTGCTGCGAGCATCGCGTGCAGATTCCATCGCGCACGGATTCGCTTCGGTGAGCCGCTTCTTTCCCGGCGCTCGCGACGTGCTCGCCGCCATCGACGACGACATCGCCCTCGCCGTTGGCGGGCCACTCGCCGATGGCAAGGCGCTCTGCTTCGAGGACCAGTACATCTCCACTGGGGGACAGCTCTACGAATTGATGGCGGGCCACGACCGCTTCATTGCGGACGTGCGTCCGATGCTGCGCGACATCCTCGCCGAGCGTGGCATGCCCAGTCCCCTGTGCTGCCATCCGTACGATCTCTGCACGATACTCATTGCCGAGGAGTTCGGGTTGTGCCTCACTGATGGAGCGGGCGCCGCGCTCGATGCACCACTCGATATCGAGACGGATGTCTCGTGGGCAGGCTATGCAAGCACGCAGTTGCGGCAGCGCGTCGAGCCGGCGTTCCGCGCCGCCCTCGTGCGCCACGGACTGCTCCCAGCGTGAGCGACGACGTCGGCCCCGGCACGCCGCAATACAGCGCGAGCGCTCCCGGCCGGCTGGACGTCATGGGTGGTATCGCGGACTACAGCGGGTCGCTCGTGCTGCAGCTTCCACTCGACCGGCGCACTACGGCCACGCTCCAGCGCATTGCCGCGCCGCGCGTGGATGTCGTGTCGGTGCGCGCAGGCGCCGAGTATCGCGCGTCGGTGGGTTTTGACACCCTTCAAACGCGCGAGCTGTTAACACGGCACCTGGCGTCCGATCCGGACAGCCACTGGGTATCGTACGTCTTCGGCGTGGCACACGCCTGCCTCTTTGCGCCGGAGTCCGCTGCTGCAGCGCCGGCGGGAGGCTTTCGCATGCACATCGAGTCCACGGTACCGGAAGGGAAGGGCGTGAGCTCATCCGCGGCGCTCGAGGTCGCGTCGCTGGCCGCGATTGCTGCCGCGTACAGCGTGCGCATGAGCCCTCAGGACATCGCGCGCATGGCGCAGTGGGCGGAGAATCACGTCGCGGGCGCGCCGTGCGGGATCATGGACCAGATGACGAGTGCGTGTGGTCTGGCGGACCACCTGCTGCGGCTGCGATGCCAGCCCGCGATTGTCGAGGGGCAGGTCGCCATTCCGCCGGGCTACCGGTTTTTCGGTGTGGATTCCGGTATCCGCCACGCTGTCACTGGCGCGGACTATGGCATGGTGCGGACGGCCGCATTCATGGGCTACCGGATGATTGCCGCGCTGTCCGCACTACCCGTCGAGCGCGACGGCGCGCGGGTGCGTATCCACGATGATCGATGGGGAGGGTACCTGGCCAATATTCCGCCTGCGTACTTCTCGACGCATCTGGCAGCTCGATTGCCCGAACACCTGCGCGGAGCCGACTTCCTGGCGCTCTATCACGGCATCACGGACGACGTGACGAGTGTGGATCCATCGGTCGATTACCCGGTGCGTGTTGCCACGGCGCATCCCATTCACGAGAATGCCCGCGTAGGGCGATTCGCGGAGCTGCTCGCGACGCTCGGCAGCGCCCCGGACGCTGTGCACGAGATGGGCGACCTGATGCGCGCCTCGCACGAGAGTTACAGCGCGTGCGGCCTGGGCAGCGAGGGAACGGATCGGTTGGTGGAGCTTGTGCGGCAGTCCGGAGCGGGCTCCGGACTGTTCGGCGCCAAGATCACCGGCGGCGGCAGTGGGGGTACCATTGCGATCCTCGCAGCCGCGGACGCCCAAGCGGCGGTTCGCAGTATCGCGGAGCGCTATGCGGCGGAGACTGGCCGGACGGCCGAAGTATTCACGGGATCAACTGACGGACTGACAGCCGGATTCTGACTTCTGCGATCGGTGGTCAGAGATCGGAATCTGGCGTCTGACATCGGTCGCCGCGCCACCTTTGGTCTGCGCCGAATCGGCATGTCCTCTCGAGTGACGTCAGTGGCCGATGGGTGACATCAGACATCACACCGAACGTCAAACGCAGGGTGTGACGTCTGATGTCCCCCATCGGCTTCTGACGTCACATAAGTGGACAACCCACCACGCGCAGACAGTGGTGGCGCCGCGCCTGATGTCCGACGTCCGACACTGACGTCAGCTGTCAGCCGTCAGCAGTGAGTCATCTGACGATCCCCGCCCCATCCGCCCCGATGAAGCTCACCAGCCGCTGCGCGGGCACCGCATAGACAATTCGCCCCGCGCTCTCGCGTGCGCCTCCGTAGATCACCCCAACCACCGATCCGGCCGCATCGAACAGCGGACTCCCACTCGATCCGTGCCCCGCGTACGAGTCAATCTGGATCACGCTGCCCAACCGCTTGCTCACCGTGCCCAGCGTACTCGTGCTGCGCGCCGTGATGTTCATGCCCGAGCCCTCCATGGGCGTATCTGTCGCCCCCGGATACCCGATGGACACCACCGCCGCGCCAACGCGCGCCAGCGCGCCCGTGCGACTCACCCCCGCCACCACCGGATAGCTGCCCGCCACATCGAGCTGGATCAGTGCGAGGTCATCGTCCTCACCCTCCGCCAGGCGAACGATGTGCGCCGGCAACCACTTCCGCGTGTTCGCGTAGATCACCACCACCCGACCCGCCGGCTTGCCCGCCTCGTCGCGCACCACGTGACGATTCGTCACCAGCAGTCCGCCTGCCTTGATGCCGAATGCCGTTCCCGCGATGAACTTGCCGTCGAAGTCACTCGCCACCATCGCCACTGCGGCATCGTTTGCCTCCACCACCTTCGACACGTCCATCTGGCCAATGGCCTGCTGCAGGCCGGCCGTGCGCTCAAGTCGCTTGGACAGCTCGGACACCGACCCCCGTGTTGCCGTCCCTGCCGCGATCTGGCTGCGCATCACGTCGAGGTCGTGCTTGCGCGCGGCGAGCGAATCCTTGAGCGCCGCCGTGAATGCGGCTTCGCCAGGGCGCGGTGCATCCAGTTTTTTCGCGAGCGCAGCCAGCGTGGACTCAGACCGCGCGATGCTTGACGCCATCTCGCGCTCCCGCGCCGAGGTGTCACGCTGCCAGAAGGCGAACGCGATCACCGCCGCCGCCAGCAGCGCGCCAGCGCCAACCGCATAGGCTCGACGCATGTCCTGCGTCTGCGCCTTCACCGCCACTGCCACGCGCGCCTGCGTATCCATGCGCGCCGTGGGAGGTGCCGCCGCCCCGTTCGGCGCGGCCTGCGCCTGCACCGAAGTTGCCGGCGTCTCGATCCCCACGCCCCGCACCTCCACGCGCGGTCCATTCGTGCCAAAGCTCACGATGTCACCATCAGCAAGCCGCCGCTCACCCGTGATGCGCGCGCCGTTCACCAGGGTGCCATTCGTGCTCGCGAGATCCGCGATGCTCCACATCCCGCCCGCCAGCCGGAACTCCGCGTGCCGAGTGGACACGTCGAGATCCACCTGCGGATCGAATCGGAAGTCGCTCATCGGGTGCCGCCCAACGGTCACCACTGGCGTATCGAAGCTCTGGCGCGCGCCAGCGCGCGCTCCACTCAATACGCGCAGGTCCAGGGTCACGGCGTCACGCCAGCGGCCGGAGTACTTCCGCTGCGTGGTGCAACGACAGAGGCCGCGGTGCGGTACGTGAACCACGTCAGCAGCGTGAGGAACACCACCACCAGTCCGAGGGCGATCAGGGACCCCCGGACGCGCCGCGCCGCACTTACCCTTGGCGTCGGCTCCGGAAACACGGGCAGTTCCACCGTCGGGACCTTGAGCGTTGGGCGCCCACGTGCCACCGGCGTGTCGCGCACGAACCCGCCGGTCGGGTTGGTCGGGCGCGTGGACGCCGTCATCTGTCCGGAGTCCGCGGTCAGCGGAAACACCTGGTGTCCCACGCTGTCCCGATCCGACGCGGCCGCAAGACCGTCACCATCGAACCGCACCGCAATCACCGTGATGTTATCCGGGCCGCCATTCTCGTTCGCTCGATCGATGAGCGTCTTGCACACGGCCATGAGGTCGGGCTCCTCCGTCGCCACCCGCCCGATCTCGTCGATGCGCACCTGGCCGCTCAGGCCATCGCTGCAGAGCACCAGGATATCGCCTCGGCGCACCTGCTGGTGCGTGAGGTCCACCCTGATCTGCGACTCGGGGCCAAGCGCCTGGAGGATGATGTTGCGCCGCTCGCTGTGCTCGGCTTCTTCCTCGGTGATCTCGCCGGCCTCGATGAGCTTCTGCATCAGCGACTGGTCCTTCGTGATCTGCTGCGCCACCCCGTCGCGCACCAGGTACGCTCGGCTGTCGCCCACCTGGGACAGGAACAGGGTGTCGCCCAGCACGGCGGCCACGGTGGCGGTGGTCCCCATGCCGCGGTACTCGGGGTGGTCCAGCGCAAAGGCGTGGATCTGCGCATTGGCCGCCGCGGTGGCCCGCTTGAGGCTCGCGGCGTAGCTCTCCCTGTCCGGCGCCTCGGCGCTGGAGAGACTCTCGGTGAGCTCGCGCAGCACCACCTCGATGGCCATCGCGCTGGCAATCTCGCCGGCCGCCGCGCCGCCCATGCCGTCGGCCACCATGAACAGCGAGCCGCGGTCGCCCACCTGGTGCGTGCGAACCTCGGGCTGCAGCGTGGCGTTGCCACGCGTGAGGTCGGCCACGACGAAGGCATCCTCGTTGTGCTCGCGCGTTCGCCCCACGTCGGTGCGGCCGAACACGTGGACGATCACTGGGCTTTTCCGTGCGGTAGACGTCACGCGTCCTGGTAGGAAAGGGAACCGTCGGGGAGAACGAAGCCGCGCGTTATTGCGGGCAAGTTTTAACCATGATGGCGATTTTCTCCGCCCATGGTGTGAGAGCGCCACGTTCCTTGATCGTATCGATGATATCACACGACATCTTGTCATGACCGAGCCAGGCATGCGCATTGGCCCGAGCGAGGCTCAAACCGATCTTCTCACTTGAATTTACGGCGTACGGCGCCAGTTCCTCAGCTTCCTTCAGCACCTTGCTCGCATTTGCAGAGTCAGAACTCTCGATGACAAGTCTCGGTAATCGCGTTGCGACGTCCACCGTGGCGCGTGCGACTGGGGCGCCCGTTCCCCCCGCCATCGGTTTCGACAAGGGCTCCACGGTCTTCGCTGCTTCCTTCTTGTCGACCTTGCCTGTGGGCACAGGGCCACTCTGCTGCGCGGTCGCCGCAGGCGCTGTGACGGCCGTCTCATTCGGCGCAACAACACCCGCCCGAGCCGGCGGTGTCGCGCCACTCTTGTCCGCGGTCTTCGGAAAGTAGATGATCGCCCCGGCAGCGAGCGCCAGCGCGGCTACGCCTGCCCCCGCATAGAGCGGCATTCGCGATTTCACCGGCGACGCGGCCGTCGTCGCCACCGGAACGGGCTGCGCCGCAGCGGGATCCATCCGCGTCTTCGGTGGCGCCGCCACGATCGCCGTTGCCCCATCCATTGCGCCAATCATCTGCGTCGCGCCCGCCGCCGCCCCGCGCGGCATGTGCTCCACCGCCTGATAGAGAGCGATACCGAACTTGGACGCCGAGTCGTACCGGTCTTCCCGCTTTCGCTGGAGCGCCTTGGCCATCACGGCCTGCACCTCCGGCGGCCAGCTCGTGTCCGGCTTCGTCATGGACAGCGGCCGCGGGTCGTCCGTGAGGCGCATGATCATGGACTCCTGCGCCGTCTCGCCCTCGAACGGAAGCTTGCCCGTGAGCATGTTGTACGCGACGAGTGCAAGCGAATAGATGTCGCTCTTGCCATCCAGCTTGTCACCGGCCAGCTGCTCGGGGCTCATGTACTCCGGCGTACCCACCACGAGCCCCGTCTTCGTCACCTTCTGGTTCTCGGCACCCGCCGCCTTCGCGATGCCGAAGTCCACCACCTTCACGCAGTCCGACCCATCGCGATTCTTCGCGATCATGATGTTGTCGGGCTTCAGGTCGCGATGCACGATGCCCATCTCGTGCGCCACCTGCAGTCCGTCTGCGGCCTGCTTGGCGATGTCCGCCGCGCGCAGCGGGGGCAGGGCACCGTTCTTCTCCACCAGCGACGTCAGCGACTCGCCCTCGATGAACTCCATGGCCAGGTAGATCAGCCCCTCGGGCGTCTCACCGAAGTCATAGATGCCGGCCACGTTGGGATGATTGATCCGGCTGGCGTTCGCCGCCTCACGATTGAAGCGGCTGATCGCGTCGGCGTCGTTCACCATGCCGGGGTTCATCACCTTCACCGCGCTCTTGCGCCCCATCTTCACATGCTCGGCAAGGTACACCTGGCCCATACCCCCCTCGCCGAGCTTTTTCAACACGTGATACCGTTCGGCGATGATGGATCCCACCAGGTCCGTGCCGCCCCCCTGCGATCGCAGCGCCGTTCCGTCACGGGGACAGAACCGCTCGTTCGCGGGGTACTCCGTGCCGCACGTGGGGCAGATCTTTTCCTGGCTCATAATCCCAGTGACTCCACGCGCAGCACCTGGTCGCCCATCAGGACGCGCTGGCCCTTGAAGAGCTGTCGCTCCCCGCGCACGCCCACTGCCACGCCGTTGCGGCTGCCCGCATCAGCCACGAAGAATTCCGCATCCTGGCTCCTCACTTCGGCGTGTCGGCCGCTCATGGTCTGGTCGTACGGGAAAACCCAGTCGCCCGAGTCGCGCCCCAGCAGCACGGTGCGCGCCGGGGAGAGATGAAACGTGTCGCGCACGCTGGCGTCGGCCCGCAGCTGCTCCAGCACGGCGACGTCAGCAGATGGCACCAATGAGCCCATGCGTCGTGTGGAATCTGCCTCCGGTGGATGCGGGCCCGGATAGCCCAGCCGGCGGAAGCGCAGCACCTGCGACCCCACGAGCACAAGGTCGCAGTCGCACAGCTTCGCGGGTGCTTCTATGAATGTCCAGGTGCCGTTGCGTGATCCCAGGTCTCGCACCCACAGCTCCCCACCTCGTAGGTCGAACCGCGCGTGCATCGGAGAAAGAAATACGTCGTCGAACTTGATGTCGGCATCACCGCGCCCCACAACAGCCTCGCCACGATCCAGCGAGAACGTGCTCGATACTTCACCCGCCTCGTTCAGCAGCGCCAGCCGCGGCCCCGTGACCGCGCGGCTCTTGGCACCCAGCACCAGCGTGCCGAACGCATTGGTGATTTCCACGCTCACCCGCTCGCCCACGCGCGTTCCGCATCGCGCACAGAACAGGTCCACGCCCTTGGTATAGGTTGCACCGCAGGCGGTGCAGCCGCCAGTGGAGACCTCGCTCGTGACCTTGGTGCCACACAATCCGCAGAACGGCATGGACGAATCCACGGGCTGCGCACACCGTGGACATGCATTCGTGGCCGCCATGGGCGACACGCGCGTGGGGGGTGTCAACCCACCGGATCCCACGGCAGCACCAGGCACGGGCGTGTCGCTCCGTTCGGACGCACGGCCCGCCGCTCCCGCTGACGCGCCGACCGAGTAGGCAGGAATCACGCGTGCCGACGACGCCGACATCGGCTTTCCGCAGTCGATGCAGAAGCGCGACATGGGTTCATTGTCGCGTCCGCAAAAGGCGCAGGTCAGGAGTGGCGTCACGGTATGGTGGTTGCGACCATGGAACGCGAATATACGGGCAGCGAATCGGGGCCGTCAACAAACCCGGCTGTTTGGAGGGTCGAGCGAAGTCCGTTGTCGTCCTGAGCGAAGCGAAGGACCTGCTCTCGAATCCCGCATTCACACGCTTCCATAGTAGCCCGTGAACCATCACCGGTGCACCGGCCACCTGCCCCCCCCTCCGTCCCGCACTGTACCATTTAGCACATGCCCATTTTCCTCCGCTCGGCCCTCGCGCTCCCGTTCCTCGCCGCCCTCGCCTGCGGCGGCGCAACGCCTGCGCCCGCGTCGGCCCCCGCTCCACTACCCGCGCCCGCACCCAAACGGGTCGCCATAGCGCCGCCACTGCCGGATGTCCCAATGGTGGACGGCCCACTCGCCGTGCGGATCCAGTACCCGGCCCCCAACCAGCAGCTCACGTCGCGCGATTCCAATTTCATCTTTGGAAGCATCGGCAGTGGCCGAGCGTCCCTGAACGTGAATGGAGTGCCCGCGCGCGTCTACAACAACGGCGCGTTCATGGTGTTCCTCGCCAACCCGCCCGCCTCCGCACCGCGATACCTGCTCGTCGCCACCCGCGGCGCGGACACCGCGCGCACCACGCTCCCCGTTCGGCTCGTTGCCCCATCGGCACCCATTCCGGTGGCTGAAGCCAGTGTCGTGAAGCCCGAGAACCAGCCCACCTCGCGTGCCGACACGATTGCCGCGCTGGCCGCGCGCGTCGATTCCCTCCGCACGCACGTGACGCGCAACGATCCCATCGGCCTCGTCACGCTGGGCCGAGCCGGCGCCGACACGGACTACACCATCATTGGCCGGCCCACGCCGGGCGGTACCTACAAGTGGTTCTTCACGCCGGGCACCGTGGTTCCGCTCGTGGCACGCACCGCAGGGTTCGCGCGCGTTCGGCTCGACAGTGGGCTCGACGTCTACGTCGACACGGCCGACGTGCACGATCTCCCCGCTGGCACGCCTCCACCGCGCCACGTGACCTCCAACATGAAGGTTCGCGGCAGCGCATACGGCGAGGACGTCATCATCCCCATCGGCGCACGCGCCCCGTGGTTCGTGGAGGAAGGCGACCGCTCCATTGCCATCACCCTGTACGGCGTGCGTGGGAATACGGACATCGTCAACTACGCCAACAGCGATTCACTGGTTCGCACCGTCGAGTGGACCCAGGTGGCGGACGACCGCGCCCGCGTCACGGTCAATCTCCGTGCAGCGCCCTACGGATATCTCGTACTGTGGGAGAACAACGCCATCGTGCTCAAGCTG
>JAYVNZ010000408.1:0-1632 GCA_043758185.1 Gemmatimonadaceae bacterium
GCAAACTTGTCGTACGCCGACTCGTAATGCGCCATGTCGCGGTAGATGTCGGCATGGTCGAACTCGACACTCGTCAGCAGCGCGGTCCTGGCCCGGTAATGCAGGAACTTGGGGCCCTTGTCGAAATACGCCGTGTCGTACTCGTCACCTTCGACCACCACGAACGGGCCGGCGCCGTTCCGGAAGTTGCTGTGGTAATTGACCGTGACTCCACCCACCAGGAAGGTGGGATCGGTGCCCGCATGGACGAGCACATGCGCCATGAGGGCCGAGGTCGTTGTCTTGCCGTGCGTGCCGGCTACCACCACGCCGCGCTTCCCAGCGAGCACGAGCGAGCCAAAGGCAGCCGGAAAGCTCATTTGCGGAATTCCGCGCTCCCGCACCGCGGTGGCCTCCACGTTCACGCGGCGGATCACGTTGCCGATGATCACCAGATCCGGGCGCGCGGCTTCGATATTCGCCGGCGAATAGGGCGTCATCACGTCGACGCCCCACTCGGCGAGCATGTCGCTCATGGGCGGGTAGACGCTCTCGTCGCTCCCACTCACCTCGTAGCCGGCTGCCTTGAGCATGCCCGCAAAGGAGCCCATGCCGGTGCCCGCCACGCCAACGAGGTGGACACGCTTGAGGGAATCCGGCGCGATATCGGTGAGGACGTTGCCATTGTCATCGGACATGGAATGCTGCGCGTTCGGGGAAGGGTCAGGCCGGCGGCGTATCGCCCGGGCTCAATACGAATCCCATGCCTCGGCGTGCCCCGATGCGGATGTCAGCGCCCGCGTCGGACAACTTGCGCCGAATTCGCGCGACGTTGACGTCCACGACATTGGATCCTGGGTCGAAGTGCATGTCCCAGACCCGTTCGAGGAGTTCTGAACGGGAGATGACCTCGTTGCAATGCAACATGAGGTGTTCCAGTAGCGGAAGCTCCTTGGCCGTGAGGCTCACTTCCACGCCCTGAATGAAGAGCTGGCGCGTGAGCCGGTTCAACAGCACGTTGCCGCACACGACCTGCTCGGAACGCTGTGCACCACCTCGCCGGATGAGCGCGCGGATGCGGGCGCGAAACTCCTCGATGAGGATGGGCTTGGTGAGGTAGTCATCAGCGCCGGCGTCCAGGGCGAGAATGGTGGTGGCCTTTTCGGTGGCGGCGGTGAGGATCATGATGGGCGCCTTCCTGCCATCGCGCCGTAGCGCCTGTACCACCGACAGCCCGTTCCCGTCAGGGAGCCCCAGGTCGAGGACGATCACGTCATAGTCCGTGACCATGGCGCAGGTGAGTCCCTCCTGCGCCGTGGTCACGACGTCCACGGCAAAGCCGTCGCTCTCCAGCACCTTGGTGCTGAGGAGCGCACTCGACGGATCGTCCTCTACAAGCAGCGCTCGCATGACTCGTGGCCGTACGGTTGTGGTGCAATTCCAGAGGACAAACGTACACGTTTCTAACAGAATTGTAATACTGCAGACTCATTCCTGTAACAATGACTGACTTAGGTTCACGGTGTAGCAATAAACGACATTCAACGGATAAAACAGTCATGTTGATCAATCTTGCACGCCGCGCCGCTGTCCTCGCCCTCGTTGCCGTTGCCATCGCCCCCGTGGCGCACGCACAGACGGCAACCCAGACCG
>JAYVNZ010000409.1:0-3107 GCA_043758185.1 Gemmatimonadaceae bacterium
GTGGACACGTCCTTCGCGGAGGGTGAGGCAGGAAAGCCCTCGCCCGCTGCCGCGCCCGCGGGCAAGCGCTGAGTGTCCGGCACGCTTGGGTGAAAAAAACGGGGCGCCACATGGCGCCCCGTCTGTCTGGATATGCTGCCTCCTGCGCCCTAGCTCTTGTTGGGCGGTGTGCTCTCGGGCGACGCGTCATCACCTCGCGCTGACTGGGGCTCGTGTGTGAGCTCACCTCGTGGAAGCGCGTACTCGTCGCGATTCGAGTAGCCGTAACCGCCGGGAATCTCCCCGCCGCGCATGTAGTCGTGGCCATAGCCGCGTCCATGAGGGTACTGCTCGGGGGCGGGGTTCTGCTGCTGGTGCATCGGACACCTCCTGCCAGGGTGGATGCCTACAGTGGTACGGTGTACCAGTCCGATCACAGCGTCAAGTGGGGTAACGCCAGAGCTTGTTTGGAGTTACCGCTCCAGAGTATATTTCCGGGCTATGCAGATTCGTAATATCGCCATCATCGCGCACGTCGATCACGGGAAGACGACCCTCGTCGACAAGATGCTTCGGCAGGCCGGCGCCTTCCGCGAAAATCAGATCGTCGCCGAACGCGTGATGGATTCCAATCCGCTCGAGCGCGAGCGGGGAATCACCATTCTCGCGAAGAACACGTCCATCCGGTGGAAGGACACCAAGATCAATGTCGTCGATACGCCGGGCCACGCCGATTTCGGTGGTGAGGTTGAGCGCATCCTCCGCATGGTCGATGGTGTGCTGCTCGTTGTCGATGCCTTCGACGGACCCATGCCGCAGACGCGCTTCGTGCTGCGCAAGGCGCTGGAGCTGGGCCGCACGCCCATCGTGGTCATCAACAAGATCGACCGGCCCGGCGCGGACCCCATGCGCGTGCATGACGAGGTGCTGGATCTGTTCATCGAGCTCGAGGCCACCGAAGCGCAGCTCAATGCGCCCGTGGTGTATGCGTCGGCGCGCGAAGGCGTGGCCACGCTCGACATGGACGTCACGCCCGTGGACCTCGATCCGCTCTTCGACATGATCATCTCGGCCGTGCCGCAGGCACCGAGTGACTCGGCGGCGCCGTTCCAGATGCTGATTTCGACCATCGATTTCTCGCCATACCTTGGCCGCCTCGGCATCGGGCGCATCGAGCGCGGCACGGTGAACGTGGGCGACCAGGTGCTGCTGCTGCCCATGGATGTCACGCAGAAGAGCGAGCAGGCCAAGGTCACCAAGCTGTATGTCTACGACGGCCTCGAGCGCACTGAAGTGCAGAGTGCACCAGCGGGCGAGATCGTGTCGCTGGCGGGGCTGGAAGGCGTGGAGATCGGGCTGACCGTCACGGACCTGGAGCATCCCGAGCGGCTGGAGGGGATTGCCGTGGAGGAGCCTACGATCAGCGTGGATTTTCTCGTGAACAATTCGCCGTTCGCGGGCAAGGAAGGCAAGTATGTCACGTCGCGGCAGATTCGCGACCGGCTCTACAAGGAGCTGGAGCGCAATGTCGCGCTGAAGGTCGAGGATACGGACTCGACGGACACGTGGACGGTGAGCGGACGCGGCGAGCTGCATCTCTCCATCCTGATGGAGACCATGCGTCGTGAGGGCTACGAGTTCCAGGTGTCGCGTCCGCGCGTGATCCTGAAGAAGGGGATGGACGGCGAGCGCATGGAGCCGTATGAGGAACTGGCCATCGACGTGCCCGAGGAATTCCTCGGTGCGGTGATCGAAAAGCTGGGACCGCGTCGCGGCGAGATGATCGAGATGAAGAATCCCGGGCAGGGGCTCACGCGGGTGCTGTATCGCATCCCGGCGCGCGGGCTGTTCGGCTATCGGTCGGAGTTCCTCACGGACACGCGCGGCACGGGCATCATGCACCATCGCTTTCTCGAGTACGGGGCGTGGGCCGGATCGCTGGCGACGCGCTCGCGCGGGACGCTGGTGTCCATGGAGAATGGCACGATCATCGCGTTCGCGTTGGCGGCGCTGCAGGAGCGGTCCACGCTGTTCGTGTCCCCGGGCGATCCGGTGTACGAGGGCATGATCGTGGGGGAGAATTCGCGGCCGGGCGACATGGACGTGAATCCCACGAAGGAGAAGAAGCTGTCGAACATGCGCACCACGGGCACGGACGAGAACATTCGCCTGGAGCCGCCGAGGGAGTTGACGCTGGAAGGCGCGCTTGAGTATATCGAAGACGATGAGCTGATCGAGATCACGCCGAAGTCGGTTCGGCTGCGCAAGCGGTTGCTGGGGCAGAGCGACCGGAAGAAGATTTCACGGGAAACGAAGCGGGAGCGGGCTGCGATGTAGGGGCCCGCGGCGCGTTGGTCTGTCGGCTGTTCATCCACCACCGTCCTTACTGGAGCGCTCTACAATGCCGGACCTGTTCGAGATCCCGGAGTCGATTGGCCTGTTCGCCGCAGCGGCCGGTGCGTTTGCGCTGTCGCCGGGTGACGACGCCGATGATCTCGAGGATGATGACCTCGACGATGACGAGTTGGACGACGAGGATGACGAGGATGACGAGGACGATCTCGACGTTGATGATGATCTGGACGACGACGAGGACGAGGACGACGACGAAGACGACGAAGACGACGAAGATGATGATGACGACGATGATGACGATGACGACGAGGATGAGGATGATGATCTCGTCGAGCTCGAGGATGATTACGACGGGAATGATGATGATGAGGATGACCGTCCAGGGCGTCCGTTCGACGAGAAGTAATCGGGCGGGTCGGGATGGCGTTTCGTTCCCGTTTTCATCTCTGCATTTTGTTTGTTTTCCCCCTTGAACTTCGACGTGGCGGGACTAGATTCACCCTTCCCCAGAGGACTGGGGATTTTCAATGACTGCTGATTGACAATCGATTGTGTGATGTTGTGCGATGGCTCTCATTTGAGCTGCGGCGATCGTGTGCTGCGGCGAGAGATCAATTCACGAACATTTGGATTCCGGACGCGATCTTTGGATCCGTCTGAAGGTCGCGTTCGGCGAGCTTACTATCAAAATCTCTTGGAGAGTTTGATCCTGGCTCAGGACGAACGCTGGCGGCGTGCTTAACACATGCAAGTCACGGGGGCCCGCAAGGGTA
>JAYVNZ010000410.1:0-2806 GCA_043758185.1 Gemmatimonadaceae bacterium
TAGGTCTCGAGAATGACGGGCTGTGCGTACCGCTCGAGCAGGTCGATCACCACGGGCTCGAGCGCGTCGTGCGATGCGATGAAGTTTCGCTCGGTGATGCCCTTGGATGATCCCTCGTGCACCGGCTTGGCGAAGAGGGGCAGCGCGGGGGTGCGGCGCATGAAGTGGTGCAGCTCGCTGCGGGTGCTGATGAGCCACCAGTCCGCGGTGGGCACAGTGCGCGCTCGCAGGATTTCCTTGGTGCGCGCCTTGTCGAGACAGAGCGCGAGGGTGAAGGGATCGCTGCCCGAGTAGGGCGTGCCGTAGAACTCGCAGATCGCGGGAACGTGGGCTTCCCGGTTGGGACCGCGCAATCCCTCCGCAATATTGAAGACGATGTCCGGCCGGGTCTCGCGGAGGCGCTGCGGAAAGTCTTCCGTCGCCTCCAGGGGAATGACGTCGCCGTAGCGCGCGAGCGCGCGCGCAACCGCCTGGATGGTGGCCGGTGAATCCCACTCGGCAAACTCGTCATCCGCCACGGGCGCCGGCGCCACGAGGGTGGCGAGGCCAGCGCCACTACTGGGCGGCTCCTCGACGTCGGCACACGCCAGCTCGGCCGCATCGCCTGCGGCCACCTGTTCTGGCTTCTGATTGTACGCGAAACCGATGCGCGTCATCCCATCCCGGAGTGGGTGTGCAGCACTGCGTGGCGGAGCCAGTCGTCGCGATGCGCCTGCATGGTGGGCAACGCCCGAAAGCCTGGCACTCCACCGACGCGCACGCGGGCAAGACGCACGCCACGTGTCGTGACGCCGAAGATACCGACGACTGTTTTTTCGCGCAATGAAAAAATCAGCGATCGATCAAACTTTGTGGTAGCCGATGCGTGCCGCCTCGCGACGGTCGGCCGCATCATAGATCTCGAAATCGGAAAAGAAGCCCGGTGCCTCGACCTGGAGCACGCGGAGCACCAGGACGGCCAGTCGCCGGATTTCCAGTTCGGCCCCTTCGCTCGACCTGAGTTCGAGCATCGTGCGCCATGCCCGCGCATTGCCCGTGACGACGATCTTGGTCTCGGTGGAGTTGGGCAGGACACCGCGCGCCGCCTCACGCGCCATCTTGCGGCGATGGACCTTGTCGGCCACCCATCCATACCGCTCCATCAACTGCGCCACGAGCGACACGTACGCCGCCTGTGCTCCCTCGATCTGGCTGCGCCACGCGCCTTCGAGCAACTCGTCTCCGGCAATGGCGGGCGGAACCACGAAGCAGGCGTCGCTTTCGTCGACGTATCGCTGCGACAGCTGGGAGTATGCAAAGCCGGCGCGGTGCCGCACGAGTTCGTGCGTCAGTGACCGGCTCACACCCTCAAGCAGCAGCGAGTAGTTGGCGTGTTCCAGCACGCTGCCGTGCCCCTGCTTCTTGATGTTCTCCAGGTAGTCACGCGTGGAGCGATTGGCGGGATTGTTCTGGCTCATGTAGCAGAGCCGGCCCGCGAATTCAGCCAGCCGCTCGCCGTCGGTGCTGTCGCCCTGCCACTGCACGGGCAGGTGCTCGGGAGTGACGAAGGCCGGTCGGGAGAGTACGGTGACTTTCGGCTCGTAGTACAGACGCTGGACGGCGGGCGCGGCGGCGGTCATGGGAAGGGTCGGCGGCTGGTCGGGTCGCTCTGGAATGATGGGGAAGCTAAATGCGGAGCGTCGCCGGTGCGTTGGCAACACGGTTGGTCGTCCGGAGCGCAGCGAAGGACCTGCTGCTCGCGCCGCAACAAGCAGGTCCTTCGCTTCGCTCAGGACGACGGGGTGTGCCTGGCCGCCGATGGGCCGAGCCTCGCCTCGGCTTCGGCAAGCAACTCGAGACGCGGGCGGTGATACGCCCGATCGGACTCGACGATGGCCAGGGCAGCGCGCGCGGCGGCGGGGAGTGGCGCAAGAGCCGGGTCGTACTTTACATCCTCCACCGCGCGTGCGCGGGGCAACGCAATCTTGGCACCGGGATTCAGTATCCCCTGCGGATCGAACGCACGCTTCACGGCAGCGAAGCGCGCGAGTGACTCCGCCGCCCAGACGTCGTGCAGCAACGGCGCGCGCAGGCGACCGTCGCCATGCTCACCCGCGACCGTGCCGCCCAGGCGCACGACGAGCGCCGTGATGTCGCCCAGCAGCGCGTTCACCCGGGCGCGCCAATCCGGCTGCCGCACATCCACCAGCGGGTTCACGTGCACATGCGCATCGCCGGCATGTCCGAAGATCACCCCACGAATGTTGTGCGCATCCAGTGCTGCGCGCACCCCGCGCACATACTCGGCAAGGCGAGGCGGGGGCACGCATCCGTCCTCGATGAACTGCATGGACTTGAGCGCGGGATCGAGTCGGCTGAGAATGGGGCTGGCCGCGTGCCGAAGCTCCCACATGGCGTGCTCCGTGACGCTGTCGAGGGCGAGCGTGACCGCAGACGCGCCCGCAGCACGAAAGCCCTGTTCAAGTGCTGCGATCATTGCGCTGGCATCCTCGCGCGTCTCCGCCTCCACCTCGGCAAGCAGAACGGACTCCGCCTGCTGGGGCACAGGCACGTGTCCACCGCCGCGGCGCGCGACATCCAGGAACGTCCGGTCGAGCAGTTCGCACGCGCTCGCGCCGGCGTCGCACGCGAGGCCGGCAGCGATGACCGCCGAGTCGATGGAATCGAATGCGCCCATGATGCTGGCCGTCACGGGTAGCAATGGCGCAAGCCGAAGCTCGAGTCCCACGATCAGCACGAGCGTGCCCTCGCTGCCCACGAGCAGGTCAACCAGTTCACCGCTGGCAGCGTAGGCCGCAAGACCGTA
>JAYVNZ010000411.1:0-5459 GCA_043758185.1 Gemmatimonadaceae bacterium
GGCCGCACCTACGCGCTCCGCATCGAGGCCAGGGAAACCTACGGCGACGCATCACTCCAGTTCGTCTCCTCCGTCCCGCAGGAATCACTCGGCACCGAGGCCGAGTCGGCCGCGCGGCAAGCGGATGCGGTGGTGATGGTGATGGGCCTGACCGCGCGCCTCGAAGGCGAGGAGATGCCGGTGGCCATCGAGGGATTTCGTGGTGGCGACCGCACACGCATCGACCTTCCAGCGGCGCAGGAACGGTTGCTCGAGCGCATCACCGCCCTGGGCAAGCCAACGGTGCTCGTATTGCTCAACGGCAGCGCGATCGCGGTGAACTGGGCGCAGGATCACGTGCCCGCGATCGTGGAAGGCTGGTACCCTGGCCAGGCAGGCGGCACCGCGCTCGCGGACGTGCTCTTTGGCGACTACAATCCCGCCGGCCGGCTCCCCGTCACGTTCTACCGCGACACAACCGACCTGCCGGCCTTCAGCAGCTACGACATGGCAGGCCGAACATACCGCTACTTCGGTGGCAACCCGCTGTACGCATTCGGCCACGGGCTCAGCTACACCACGTTCAAGTATTCCGGCCTGCGCACGAGCACCGTGTCGCTCTCGCCGAAGGGCTCCATCACCGTGACGGTTGACGTCACCAATACAGGCACACGCACCGGCGACGAAGTGGTGCAGCTGTATGCTCGGCACATTGGCTCAAAAGTTACGCGCCCCAATCGCGACCTGCGCGGATTCCGCCGCATTACGCTGAAGCCGGGTCAGCGGCGGTCGGTCAGCTTCAGCGTGCCGGCGTCGTCACTGGCGTGGTGGAATGCGGCAACGCACGCGTGGGAAGTGGAGGCGGATACCATCGCTTTCGAGGTGGGCGCGTCGTCCGCCGACATTCGCGCCACGCGGAAGGTGCGGGTCAGGTAGACCCCTGCCCCGCCAGGTAAACGCGCGCTCGCTCCACCACCTGGTCACGGATCGCCGCAAACTCCCCCGTGACCAGCGCCCCCGCGGCCCTGGCGTGTCCGCCGCCGCCGAACTCCCGCGCAAACGCGTTCACGTCCGTCTTGCCAATGGACCGGAAGGAGATCTTCACCTTGTTGTGCCCAAGGTCGCGAAAGAACAGCGCCATGCGTGTACCGGCAATCGACCGCGCGTGCTCCACGATGCCATCCAGGTCCTCACTCTTCACCGAATACTTCTCGAGTGCATCTGCCTGCATGCTCAACCAGGTGAGCCCATGCGCCTCATCCACCTGGAGCGTCGCCAGGACATCGGCCATCAGCCGCACGCGACCCGCCGGCGCTGACGCATAGATCCGCGTGTACATCTCCTCCGGATCCACGCCGTACGCCAGCAATTGCGCAGCAACCGCCAGGCAGCGCGGCGACGTATTGCTGAAGCGAAAGCCGCCGGTGTCCGTGAGCATGCCGGTGTACAGCGCACGCGCGATGGCCGGCGTGATGTCGCACCCCAGCACCTGGGCCACGTCGTAGACAAGCTCGGCCGTGGCACAGGCCGTCGTATCGCTCAACCCGTTCGGCCCAGCCGGATCGTCCGACGCCACGTGGTGGTCGATCACCAGCTTGGGCACCGTGAGCGCACGCACCGCGTCCGTCAGGTTTCCCAGCCGCGTCACGTCACTGATGTCCAGCACGATGAGCAAGTCGATATCGCGCAGGCCACGGGCGCCCTTCGATGTCATGTTGGCGAATTCGTCGCCGAGCAGGAAGTCGAACATGTCGGGCCACGGCGTGGGGTTCACCACGCGCACCGTGAGCCCCCGAGACGCGAGCATGCGCGCCAGCGCGCTTTCCGACCCGCAGCCGTCGCCGTCCGCATTCAGGTGCGTGCTGAGCGCCACCGTGCGCCCGGCGACGAGTTCGTGCGCCATCGCCTCGATGGCGGCGCGGCGATGATCGGGAACGGCAAGCAGGTCGAAGGTCACGGGCGCGGCGGGTGGGAGTAGGGACACCCCCGCAAGATAGTCGTCGCAGGCCGCCATGGCGCAAAGCAGAAGCGGCGCCCCGGAGGGCGCCGCTTCGGTGCATCTGCGAAAACTGCCTTACCGCTGCGATCCTGTGTTGTGGATCTTCGAGTGCGTGCGACCGTATGTGAAGTAGAAAACCAGCCCGATCGCGAGCCACACCGCGAGCCGGATCCAGTTCAGCAGGCCCAGTCCGTAGATCATCGAGCCGCACACCACGATGCCCAGCGTGGCCACAACCGGCACGCCGCGCACGCGAAACGCGCGCGGCAGCTCCGGACGCTTCACGCGCAGCACCCACACGCCGGCACACACCAGGATGAACGCGAACAGCGTGCCGATACTGGTCATCTCGCCCACGATGTCGCCGGGAATGAACCCGCCGAAGATGGCCGTGAAGAAGAAGAACAGCATGTTCGACTTGTACGGCGTCCTGTACTGCGGGTGCAGGTCCGAGAACAGCTTGGGCACCAGCCCATCGCGGCTCATGGAATAGAACACGCGCGACTGGCCGAGGAGCATCACCAGGATGACCGACGAGAAGCCCGCGAGGATCGCGATCGTCACCAGCTTGCCGAGCCACGCATAGCCCGTCATGTACTTCGCGATGGCAAAGGTGACCGAGGCCTCCTTGCCTGCCGTGCGGAAATCCTCGACCGTGGCCACGCCGCTCAGCACGTAGGAGAACAGCACGTACAGGATGGTGCAGATCACCAGCGAGCCAAGGATGCCGATAGGCATGTCTCGGCTGGGATTCTTGGCTTCCTGCGCTGCCGTGGACACCGCGTCGAACCCGATGAAGGCGAAGAAGACGACACCCGCCGCCCCCAGGATGCCCATGATGCCCCCGAACGGATGCGTCACGCCTTCGTGCGTGGTGTACGTGGTGGCTTCGGGAATGAATGGCGTGTGATTCACCGGATTGATGAAGCCCCAGCCGATGATGATCACCATGATGACGATGGCAACCTTGGTCACGACGATCAGGTTGTTGACCCACGCCGACTCCTGCGTACCGCGCACGAGCAGGGCGGACATGAGGAACAGGATGGCGATGGCAGGGATGTTCACCACGCCATGGATGCCCGTGCCCTGCATGGTCTCGAACGGCGAGTGGCACCATTGATAGGGTATGTGCAACCCGACGTACTCCAGCACCTTGTTGAAGTACTCGCTCCACGCAATGGCAACGGTGGCCGCGCCAACGGCATACTCGAGTACCAGGTCCCAGCCGATGATCCAGGCGAGCAACTCGCCCATGGTGACGTACGAATACGTGTACGCACTGCCCGCGATGGGGATGATCGACGCAAACTCCGCGTAGCACAGTCCGGCGAACGCGCAGCCGACGCCGGCCAGGATGAATGCGTACACAACGGACGGACCCGCACGCTCCGCAATGGCCGCGGCCGTGCGCACGAACAAACCGGCACCGATAATGGCACCAATGCCGAGCGCCACCAGTGCAAAGGAGCCGAGCGTTCGCTTCAGGCCACCTTCACCCACGTCCTGGCTGTCCGCCAGCAGGGCGTCAATCGACTTCGTTCGGAATAGTGAACCGGCCACGCGAATCCCCCTTGGTGTTCTCGATGAGAGTCGATCGAATCAGGCGCCGGCCCGTGACCGGCGACACGAATTGGATACAAATATGTCGGCAACTTGGACGCGTGTCAACACACCCACGCTGCCCAGGCAGCCGACCACGCCATGTGTACGTGCCGCGAACGCAGAGTGATGTACGCCATCACCCGGCGCGAGTCAATCACAAGCTGTAGTTCGGCGCCTCGCGCGTAATCGTCACGTCATGCGGATGCGACTCGCGCAACCCCGCCGCCGTGATCCGGACGAACGCCGTCTCCGTGCGCAGCTCCTGGATGGAGCCGCACCCCACGTAGCCCATGCCGCTCCGCAGCCCACCCACCATCTGGAAGAGCACGTCGCCCACCGGTCCCTTGTACGGCACCCGACCCTCGATCCCCTCGGGCACGAGTTTCTTCGGCGACAGCTCGCCCTCCTGGAAATAGCGGTCCGCACTGCCATCCTGCATGGCGGACAGCGACCCCATGCCGCGCACCATCTTGAACCGGCGACCCTCCAGCAGGAACGCCTCGCCCGGACTCTCCTCCGTGCCCGCCAGCATCGAGCCCATCATCACGCTGCACGCGCCCGCGGCCAGCGCCTTGACCGCGTCACCGGAATACTTGATGCCGCCATCCGCGATCACCGGCACCTCGCCCGCACCCTCAACGGCATCGAACACCGCTGTGAGCTGCGGCACGCCGACGCCGGTCACCACGCGCGTGGTACAGATGGACCCGGGCCCGACGCCCACCTTCACGGCATCGACGCCGCGCTCCACGAGCGCACGCGCACCCTCACGCGTGGCCACGTTGCCTACCACGAGCTGCACGTCAGGGAATGCCTCGCGCACATGCGACGTCGCACTCAGGACTGCATCCGCATGGCCATGCGCCGTATCGATGATGAGCGCATCCACGCCCGCGTCGATCAACGCACGCGCACGCGTCAGGAAGTCGCCCGCGGCACCGATCGCGGCCGCGCAGCGCAGCCGGCCATGCTGGTCCTTGTTCGCGCCAGGATACTGACGGCGCTTGTGGATATCCTTCACCGTGATGAGGCCCTGGAGTCGGCGGTCGCCATCTACCACCGGCAGCTTCTCCACCCGATGCTTCGCGAGGATCCGTTCCGCTTCATCCAGCGTGGTCCCCATCGGCGCCGTCACCAGCCCGTCCTTCGTCATCGCCTCGGCGACCGGCCGGTCCAGGCTGCGCTCGAACTGCAGGTCGCGATTGGTGATGATGCCCACAAGCCGCCCGTCGCCATCCACGATGGGCACGCCGGACACCTTGAACCGCGACATGAGGTTCGAGGCCTCACGCAGTGTGGCCGTCTCCGGCAACGTGTACGGGTTGATGATCATCCCGCTCTCGCTGCGCTTCACGATGTCCACCTGCGTGGCCTGCCTGTCGATGGACATATTCTTGTGCAGCACGCCAATCCCGCCGGCGCGAGCCATCGCGATGGCCATCTCTGCCTCGGTCACGGTGTCCATGGCCGCCGACACCAGCGGCACGTTCAGCTCGATCTTGCGGCTGAACCAGGAGCGCGTCGACACATCCTTGGGATGCGTGAGCGAATGACGGGGAGCCAGGAGGACGTCGTCGAACGTCAGCGCGACATCGTCGCGAACGCGGGACGCGCCGTTCACGGGCCCAATGCGCGACGGCCCGCTCTCAGAGGTCTGAGTCGCGGGCCGTGAGGATTTCGAATCGGAGCGGATTGTGGTCGCCATGGATAATGGTAACCGGACCATTCCTCGCGCGCCAGCGGCGCCCGCGTGTCAGGTCCGCCCGATCATCCGGAGCCGCTTGCGAATGCTCCGCGGCAGGAAGAACGCCGCCGCAGCCAGCGCATCACGCAGGTTCAACTCGGCCAGGTCCTCCATGGCGCCACTCCAGTGGGC
>JAYVNZ010000412.1:0-3079 GCA_043758185.1 Gemmatimonadaceae bacterium
GATGACGGCAAGACGCGCGACGAGTTCCTCCGGCTCGCGTACTCGAGCTCTCGCTAGCGCATGACAGCCGAACGGCCACTGGCGGGCCGGCTGGCACTGGTCACGGGTGCGTCGCGCGGCATTGGCGCCGCGGTCGCCAGGCGGTTGGCGGCGTCGGGCGCACGCGTGGCACTTCTTGCCCGCAGTGCAGACGCATTGGCGGCACTCGTGGAGGAAATTGGCGGTGGTGCGGTCGCCCTGGTGTGCGACGTGCGCGATACCGCGGCGCTCGGCCGAACGCTCGCGTCTGCCGGCGAGCAATTGGGCGGTACGCCGGGCATCGTGGTGAACAACGCGGGTGCGTTTCTCGTCGCTCCGGTGCGCGACACATCGGTCGACGTCTTCGCTGAAACCGTGGCCGTGAACCTCACGGCGCCGTTCGCTGTGGTCAGGGCGCTCTTGCCGGCAATGTCCGCGGCGCGTGAAGGACACGTGGTGACCATCGGGTCGGTCGCCGACCGGATGGTGTTTCCCGGCAATGCCGCCTACGCGGCGAGCAAGTACGGATTGCGCGCGCTGCACGAAGTCCTTCGGTCCGAACTGCGCGCGAGCGGCGTGCGCGTGAGCCTCGTGTCGCCCGGTCCGGTCGATACGGACCTTTGGAATGCGGTGGATCCGGACGGCAAGCCAGGCTTCACGCCCAGGGCCGACATGTTGTCTGCGGAGTCCGTTGCCGAGGCGGTGCACTGGGTGGTGACAGCGCCAGTCGGCGTCAATGTGGATGAGCTGCGCCTGTCGCGAAGCTGACGCATGTTCATCGAGCTCGTCGATGCGCTGCGGTGCCCCGTTCCGCATGAGGAGAGCTGGGTCGTGGCCGCCGCCACGCGCATGGAGCATCGCCATATCGTGCACGGCACGCTGGGCTGCCCGGTGTGCTCGGCGGAATATCCCATTCGGGATGGCGTCGTGGATTTCAGGCGGTCAGCCACGCGTCACGCCGTACACGCAGTCGCTGCGCCCGACGAACACGCACTGCGCCTCGCCGCCCTGCTCGACCTGACAGAGGCGCACGGATTCGCCGTCCTCCTTGGGCGGTGGGGTGCGTGGGCGCCGGCGCTGTCGGCCATCGTGGAGGCGCCGCTCATCCTGGTGGATCCTCCGGACGGGATGATTGGTGCCCCCGGCATTTCCGTGCTGCGCACGGACGGCGACATTCCTCTTGCGGCGGGTGCCGCGCGCGCGATGGCCATGGACGACGTGAGCGCAGGGCGCGCCGCGTCGGCCGTGGGCGCCACGCGCACCAAGGGGCGGGTGGTGGCGCCGGTCACGCTCGCGCTGCCGGAGGGCGTGCGCGAACTCGCACGAGACGACGCACTCTGGGTGGCCGAACGTGAACCGGCGGCGTCGCCGTTGGTCACGCTGCACGTGCGCCGCGGCGTGTGAGCCCGCGGCGCATGCCGGTTGGCTAGCCGATCGCCGCGCCGTCGTGCTCCGTGGCGTACAACCGGTCGATGACGTCCTTGTAGGTCTTGTCGATGACGCGCCGCTTGACCTTCAGCGTGGGGGTGAGTTCGCCACGCTCGATGGAAAAGTCGTGCTCGAGCAGCGCGATCTTCTTCGGCATCTCGAAGTTGGCGAGGCCCGTGAGCTGCTTGCGCACCTCCCTGTCCATCTTCTCCTGGATGAGCGGCATCTCCAGCATCTGCGCGCGGTCCGTCCAGAGGAAACCGCGCTTCTTTCCGTGCTTCTCGAGCTGTTCCCAGTTGGGCACCACGAGCATCACCGGAAACTTGCGCTTGTCGCCGATCATCACCGCCTGGGACACGTACTTGTTGGTCTTCACCAGGTTCTCGATGGGCTGCGGTGCGATGTTCTTGCCGCCGGCCGTCACGATGATGTCCTTCTTGCGATCCGTGATGGCAAGGTAGCCGTCGCGAATCTCGCCGATGTCGCCCGTATGGAACCACCCGTCGGCATCGATGGCGTCGGCTGTGGCCTCCGGCTTGTTGTAGTAGCCCTTCATCACGTGCGGCCCGCGGGTGAGGATCTCGCCGTCATTCGCAATGGAAACCTCCGAGCCCGGTACCGGCTTGCCCACGGTGCCAATCCGGAATGCTGTCGGGGTGTTGACGGCGATCACGGGCGACGTCTCGGTGAGACCGTAGCCCTCGAGAATCACGAGGCCGGCGGCATAGAAGAACTTGTTGATCTCCGGCGCGAGTGGAGCGCCGCCCGACACGAAGTAGCGCAGCCGGGCACCGGTGCGCGTGCGAAGCTTCGAGAAGACGAGCTTCTGCGCAATGCGGTACTTGAGCGCCAGCAGACCCCTGGGGGTTCCGCCGCCGAGCGTGACGTCGGCCCATTGCTCCGCCACGCGGCGCGCCCAGAAGAAGATGCGCTGCTTGACCGCTCCGCCGGCGAGCGCATTCTCGAGCACGCGTGCGTACATCTTCTCGTACAGCCGCGGTACGGAGAGCACCAGGGTAGGCCGCACGACCTGCATGTCGATGGGCACGGTGTCGATGGATTCCGCGTAGGCGATGGAACAGCCCACGTGGAACATCAGGTAGTGTCCCGCCATGCGCTCGAAGATGTGCGACAGCGGCAGGAAGCTCAGCCCGATCTCGTTGGTCGTGAACGGGATGCATGCCGCTGACGCCATCACGTTCGAGAACAGGTTGTCGTGCGTAAGCATCACACCCTTGGGGTCACCCGTGGTGCCGGAGGTGTAGATGAGCGTCGCCAGGTCATCGGGCTTCACGCCATCTGCCGCGGCGCGATAGCTCGCGCGTCGCGCATCGGTGTCCGCCGTGGCGCCCATGGCCTCGATCTCGGCGAGCGTGTGATCCGCGCCCGCGTGGCGTGCCGCGTCGAAGGTGATGACGTATCGGAGCAACGGACATTTGTCACGGACAGCGACAATTTTCGCCGCCTGCGCCTCGTCGCTGACGAACATCGCCACCGCGCCCGAATCGCGGAGAATGTAGGCCGCCTGTTCGGGAGGCAGGTTAGGGTACAGCGGCACGTCTGCAAGGCCGGAGGTGACGCAGGCGAAGTCCGCGATGGCCCACTCGGGGCGATTCTCCGAGAAGATTCCCAC
>JAYVNZ010000413.1:0-4143 GCA_043758185.1 Gemmatimonadaceae bacterium
GGACCGGAGCCGCATCCGCTTCTTCAATTCCCAGGATGTGATGGACGAGCGCGCCAGCGGCCTCGTCATGATCGAGGAGCTCGTGGCGCGGATGGCGAACGACCGCCGCGAGACGGTGAGTGCCAGTGAGTTGGTCATCGGCCACAAGTGTGGCGGTTCCGATGGCTTCAGCGGCATCTCGGCGAATGCGGTGGTGGGCCGAGTGGCGGACAGGCTCACGTCGTACGGCGGTGGCGTGCTGCTCACGGAGGTGCCCGAGATGTTCGGCGCGGAGCAGTTGCTGATGAACCGGGCAACGAGTGAGCCGGTGTACCAGCAGCTGGTCGCGATGATCAACGACTTCAAGGCGTACTTCATCCGGCACGGCCAGAGCATCTACGAAAATCCGTCGCCGGGCAACAAGGCGGGCGGGCTCACGACGCTCGAGGAGAAGTCGCTGGGCGCAATCCAGAAGGGCGGGCAGGCGCCGGTCACGCGCGTGCTGCGCTACGGTGAGCCCGCTGCGCCTGGCGGTCTCACGCTGCTGGAGGGCCCGGGCAATGATGGCGTGTCATGCACGGCCATGATCGCGAGCGGGGCCACCATACTGCTGTTCACAACGGGTCGGGGTACGCCGCTGGGCTTTCCGGTGCCGACCATAAAGATCTCATCGAATTCGGAGATCGCCGCAAGGAAGCCCCACTGGATCGACTTCAACGCTGGCGCGTTGCTGGATGGCACGCGCTCCATGGATGCACTGGCCGACGAGCTGTTTGCCTATGTGCTCGACATTGCGTCCGGGCGTCAGCAGACCAACAACGAGCAGCATGGTTATCGCGAGATTGCAATCTGGAAGGATGGAGTGACGCTGTGATGCCCCGACTCAATCGTGCGCTGCTGGACACCGTTCGCCGTGAGCGCGGGAGCGTGGTGGACGTGCCTGCCGACGAGCTGCTGGATCTTCCCGAGCGTGCCGTGCAGTTCGGTACCGGTGCGTTGTTGCGGGGTTTCGTTGACGACTTCGTGCATCGCGCGAACGTGGAGGGTCGCTTCGGCGGGCGAATCGTCGCGATCGCGTCCACGGGCAGCGCGCGCGATCGTGCGCTTCGCGAGCAGGATGGGCTCTACACCCTTGTGGTGGAGGGGATCGACCGTGGCGAGCCGATGCGCGAGTGCCGCATCATCAGTTCGGTGAGCCGTGCGCTCTCCGCATCGGATGAGTGGCATGATGTGCTCGCGCTCGCTCGCGAGCCGTTGCTGGAGTACGTCTTTTCGAACACTACGGAAGTGGGCATCGTGCCGGATGAGGAAAGCGGTGCGGAGGATGCGCCCCCGCGCTCGTTTCCCGCCAAGCTCACGCGCTTCCTGTTCGAACGCGCACGGTCCTTCGACTTCGACCCGGCGCGTGGGCTCACCGTGATTCCGTGCGAGCTCATCGAGGACAACGGCGCGAAGCTGCGCGCCATCGTCGTGTCCATTGCGCGCCGGTGGGAGCTGGGCACCACGTTCATGGAGTGGCTAGAGACGGCGGTCCCGTTCTGCAACACGCTTGTCGATCGCATCGTGCCGGGCGCACCCAAGGGTGACGACGTGGACCGGATGCACGCGATGCTCGGCTACGGCGACGCAATGCTCACGACCTGCGAGCCCTACTGTCTGTTCGCCATCGAGGGAGACGATCAGCTGCGCGCCCGGCTCACGTGGGCCACCGATAGCGGCATCGTCGTCACGCCCGACATCGCGCCGTATCGCAAGCGGAAGGTGCACCTGCTCAACGGCGCGCATACCCTGCTGGTGCCAATGGCTTTGCAGATGGGTCATGAAATCGTGCGCGAGGCCATCACGCAGCCAGCGCTTGCCCGCTTCGTGCGCCATGCGATGCTGGACGAGATTGCGCCCCTGCTCGACGTGGAGGGCGCGGAGGAATTTGCGGAGGCTGTGCTCGATCGTTTTCGCAACCCGCATATCCAGCATGCGCTCATCGACATCACGCTTCAGGCCACGATGAAGATGCGCGTGCGCGTGGTGCCATCCATTGAACGCTATTCGTCGCGCAGGGGGCACGTTCCAGCGCTGCTGACCTTCGGATTTGCGGCGTTCCTGCAGTACATGCAGGGCGATTGGCAGGCGGCGCGGCGCGCGGAGGGGTTGCCCGTACCGGCGGATGATCAGGCAGACCGGCTGCGGGGGCACTGGGAAAGTGTCGGAGAGGCGGGTGCACCGGTGGACGCGCTGGTGTTGGCGGTCTGCTGCGACAGTACGTTGTGGGGCGCGGATCTCTCCGCCATACCGGGATTCCCGGACGCGGTGGCTTCTCATCTCTCGTCTATCCGGTCGGTGGGCATGGCTGCGGCGCTCGAGCAACTCCTGATACAATTCCCGTCGTCCTGAGCGCAGCGAAGGACCTGCTCTTCGCCACGACAACAAACAGGTCCTTCGCTCCGCTCAGGACGACACTTCTCGAGAGAGTTCCAATGGCCGCGACCGATCGCATCTCCGTCCTGCTCGCGATGATGGACCAGGGCGTCATTCCCGTGTTCTACCATCCCGACGTGGACGTCTGCCGGAAGGTGATCCAGGCGTGCGCGAACGGCGGTGCCAAGTGCATCGAGTTCACCAACAGGGGCGACTTTGCCGCCCATGCGTTCTACGAGGTGGCCAGCTACTTCGCCCGGGAAGATCCGTCCGTGATCATGGGTGTGGGCTCGGTGGTGGATGCGCCAACAGCAGGCATCTATATCGCGAACGGCGCGAAGTTCGTGGTGGGCCCGCTGCTCAACGCCGACGTCGCCAAGGTGTGCAACCGACGTGGTATTCCCTACAGCCCCGGGTGCGGATCCGCCACGGAAATCGGGGACGCGCAGGAGTTGGGCTGCGAGATCGTGAAGGTGTTTCCCGGCTCGTCAGTGGGTGGACCGGAATTCGTGAAGAGCATCCTGGGCCCCATGCCCTGGACGCGCATCATGCCGACAGGCGGCGTGGAAGCCACGGAAGCGTCGCTGCGCCAGTGGTTCGGCGCCGGCATCGTGGCGTGTGGCATCGGCGGCAACCTCGTCACGAAGGAATTGCTGGCCAGGAAGGACTATGCCGGCATCGAGTCGCGCGTGCGCGACACCGTGCAACTCATCAGGACAATTCGCGGCAAGTAGAAAGAGCAGGTCCCTCAACTCGCGAAGCTCGCTCAGGACGACAGCACAAAAAACCAATGACAGACACCACCCTGCGTATCAAGTCCGCCGCCGACACACGGTGGGACTGCATGTCCTTCGGCGAGGTGATGCTGCGCTTCGACCCTGGCTTCGGCCGCGTGCGCAACGCACGATCGTTCCAGGTGTGGGAGGGCGGCGGGGAGTACAACGTCGCCCGCGCCATGCGGAAGTGCTGGGGCAAGCGCGCCGCAGTCGTCACCGCGTTGCCGAAGAACGACCTCGGCTGGCTGGTGGAGGATTTCATCCTCCAGGGCGGCGTGGACATCTCCAACGTGATCTGGCGCGAGTTCGATGGACTCGGCCGCAATACACGGGTGGGGCTGAATTTCACGGAGAAGGGATTCGGCATCCGGCCCGCGCTCGGGTGCTCGGATCGCGGACATTCGGCCGCGTCGCAGATCAGGCCTGGCGAGGTGAACTGGGAGCGCATCTTCGGCGAGGCAGGGGTGCGATGGTTTCACACCGGCGGTATCTTCGCGGCACTTGCGTCGAACACGGCGGAGGCGGTGATCGAGGCGGTGGAGGTGGCGAAGAAGTACGGCACCGTGGTGGCGTACGACCTCAACTATCGCGCATCGCTGTGGAAGAGCCAGGGGGGCAAGGCCGGCGCACAGGCGATCAACCGCAACATTGCGAAGTACGTCGACGTCATGATCGGCAATGAGGAGGACTTCACCGCCTGCCTCGGCTTCGAGGTGGAAGGGGCAGATGAGGACCTCACCAACATCGAGACCGAGAGCTTCGAGAAGATGATCCGCTCCGCGGTGCGCGAATTCCCGAACTTCAAGGTGGCAGCCACCACGCTGCGCAAGGCGACCACGGCCTCGTTGAACGATTGGAGCGCCATCCTTTACTATCAGGGCACGCTCTACCAGTCGGTGAAGCGCGACAACCTGGAGATCTACGATCGGGTGGGAGGCGGCGATGGCTTCGCGTCCGGCCTGGCGTACGGATT
>JAYVNZ010000414.1:0-5022 GCA_043758185.1 Gemmatimonadaceae bacterium
CGACGTACGCGTCTCGATCCCATCCTGCTGGAGTGCGCGCGCGATGCCGGCGCGGAGGTGCGGGAGGGTTCGCAAGTGGCGGATCTCGTGCGCGGCGCAACAGGGCGCGTCACGGGAGTCGCGTTGCTGGGCGCAGGCGCCACGCGCGAAGTCGTCAGCGCTCCGCTCGTGGTGGGCGCCGACGGGTTGCGGTCCGTCGTGGCCCGCCGCCTCGGCCTCGCGCGCACGAGCCGCTTCTGGCCGCGCCGTGTGGCACTCGTGGCGCATTACGAGAATTTTGGTGGCATGGGTAACTGGGGCGAGATGCACGTGGAGCGCGGCGTTGGTTACGTGGGGCTGGCCACGGTGGACAGCGGCCTCACGAACGTGGCGATGGTGGTGCCTGCCGCACTCGCCCGCGGCATGCATGGCGACAGCACGACGTTCTTCGAGCAATGGCTCCGCGACCGACCGCAGCTCGCTGGCCGCGTGGCGGGCGCTCGACGCGTGACGCCGGTGCTCACCACGGGCCCGTTTGCTTCGCATGCGCGACGCGCCTGGGCGCCGGGCGTGGCGCTCGTTGGCGACGCGGCCGATTTCTTCGATCCCTTCACCGGCGAAGGCATCTATTCGGCGCTGCGCGGCGGCGAACTGCTCGCGCCGTACGCACTCCGTGCCCTCGGCGTCAACACTGCGTCGGCGTTCGATGCCGAGCTGCGCGCCTATGGCCAGGCGCGGCGCACCGAGTTTCGCGGCAAGTGGATCGTGGAAAAACTCATCAATGCTGCCGTGGGCGTGGCGCCGGCCATGAACTACTTCGCGCGCACGCTCTCCGCCCGCAAGGACATGGCTGACCTCCTCGTGGGCGTCACCGGCGACTTCGTGCCCGCGCGCGAAGTATTGCGGCCGTCCTACCTGCTGAATCTCCTTCGGCAACCCGGCCCACGACCCGTTTCCGAGACATGACGATAGATCCCGATTCCTTCCGCAGCGTGCTTGGCCGTTTCGCCTCCGGCATCACGGTCATCACCGCGCTCGACGCGGACGGCCGCGACGTTGGCATGACGGTCAGTGCGTTCTGCTCCGTGAGCCTCGAGCCGCCCCTCGTGCAGGTATGCGTGGATCGCGCGGCCTCCATGTTCACCGCACTCCAGCAGGCCGAACGATTTGGCGTGAACGTGCTGGCCGATGAGCAGGAAGCCTTGTCGCGCCGGTTTGCCGCTGTGGATTCGTCGCACCGCTTCGAGGGCATTGGCTACGCGCGCGGTGACACCGGCGTGGTGTTGCTCGACGACGCGCTCTGCCACCTGGAATGCCGGGTGGTGTCGCGGCACGAGGCGGGCGACCACATGCTCTTCGTGGGGGAAGTGGAGCGCGCGTCGGCCCGCGACGCGCGGCCCCTGCTGTATTACCGCGGCGGCTATGCGCAGCTGGAACGATAGTGCCCGCTTGTCGTCCTGAGCGGAGCGAAGGACCCGCTTGCCAGGATTTCAAGAGCAGGTCCTTCGCGTTTTTCAGGACGAGATCGTCGTGCTGACCCCGCGGCGCCAGCGCTCGTTCGAGCACCTCGACGATCCGGCGACCACTCCTGCCCTTCGCGAGCGCTCGCTTCGCGACGTCCGTTGCGCGAACACGGTGCTTGGCGGCGCGCACGCCGTGCTTGCCGAGTTCCAGCGGCTGCTTCCGTCGCTGGGTAACGAGGTCACGCTGCTCGACGTTGGCACCGGGCTCGCCGACATCCCCGTTCGCGCGCGTCGGCTCGCGGAGCGACGCGGCGTCCGGCTCACCACGTTCGGCGTGGACCAGGCAGAATCGCTGGCCCGCACGTGCGCTCCCGCGTTGAGCGGCAGCACCTGTGGCGACGCGCGGCACCTCCCCTTTGCGGACCACAGCGTCGATGTCGTGCTCTGCTCGCAGGTGCTGCACCATTTCGAGGAGGACGACATCGTGCTCGTGCTGCGCGAGCTTCAGCGCGTTGCGCGCCGCGCGGTGATCGTGAGCGACCTGCGGCGAAGCTGGCTCGCGGTCGCCGGCTTCTGGATCGTGGCCTGGTGCCTTGGATTCCACGCCGTGAGCCGCCACGATGGAGCAGTCTCCGTCCTCCGGGGTTTCACAGACGGTGACCTGGCCGACCATGTGCACCACGCAACCGGTCGGATCGCTAACATTCGGCGGCACCTCGGCTACCGGCTCACCGCTACCTGGACGCCTTCGACATGACGGATCTACCCCCGCTCGAGCTCGGTCCGATGCCCACCGGGTGGGAGATGTCGACAGTTGACGAGCGCCTGGTGCGAGCGCCGCTTGCTCGCATCCTTGCGCTTGCGGCAGATGTCGAGCGCTGGCCGGCCGTGCTGCCGCATTACCGGTACGTGCGCTTCGTGGAGCGTCGTGCCGACGGTGGCGGCATCGTGGACATGAGTGCCAACCGGCCATTCGGCATCGTGCAGTGGCCGACCTACTGGCGGTCGCGGATGCAGGTGCGCCAGTCGACAGGCGGTGCGGGGCCGGCGATTCGCTTCACGCACATCGCTGGTGTCACGAGTGGCATGGAAGTGGAGTGGACGTTCAAGGAAACTCCCGAGGGGACGCATGTGCGCATCGTGCACGTGTGGAACGGTCCGCGTGTTCCGGTCATTGGTGCAACGGCGGCCACCGTGGTCATTGGGCCGGTGTTCGTGCATGGCATTGCGAGCCGGACGCTGGACGGACTGGCGCGGCACGCCGAGCGCGACGCGATCTCGGCGGGCAATTGAGGGACGTGGAGACCGTGTGGGTTACGCAGAGACTCAGGGAGAGCAGCAGTGACTGATCGTCGTCGGGTTGCCATTACGGGTATCGGGGCCATCACGCCCATCGGGCTTGGCATGGAAGGCCTGTGGGATGGGCTGCGCCGCGAGCAGTCGGCAGTGGCAACCATCACGCGGTTCGATCCCTCCATGTGGCGCAGCCACAATGCCGCGCAGGTCGACGACTTCGACGCACTGGACTTCATCGAGGCGAAGAAGGCGCGCCGCCTGGACCGCTTCAGCTCGTTCTCGGTGGCGTGCGCGCGCCAGGCACTGGACGACTCCGGCATCGACATGGCCGCGGAGGATCGCGAGCGCGTTGGCGTGATGATGGGCAGTGCGCTGGGCGGCATCCGGTTCGCCGAGCAGCAGTTGAGCATTTTCCTGAGCGAGGGCATCAAGGCGGTTGACCCGTCGCTGGCGCTCAACGTGTTCGGCGGTGCGGGCAGCTGCAACATCGCGATCGAGCTCGGCGCGCAGGGGCCGAATGCCACAAATGGAATGAGCTGCGCATCCGGCACCATCGCCATCGGCGACGCCTTTCGGGCGATTCGTGACGGCTACGCCGACGTGATGTTCGCGGGCGGCGCGGAAGCACCGCTTGCTCCGCTGTGCTTCGGGTCGTTCTCCATCATTCGCGCCATGTCCACGCGCAACGACGATCCTGGCGCGGCTTCGCGGCCCTTCGACAAGGACCGGGATGGCTTCGTGATGGGCGAGGGCGCCGCGGTGCTGATCCTCGAGGAGCTGGACCGGGCACTCGCGCGCGGCGCGCACATCTATGCGGAAGTCGTGGGATTCGGCAGTTCGAATGATGCCCACCACATGACGGCACCACGCCCTGACGGCACGCAGGCCGCGCGCTCCATGCGCATGGCGCTCAAGGATGCGCACATCGTTCCCGGCGAGATCGCGTACGTGAACGCCCACGGCAGCTCCACGCCGCTCAACGATCCCACCGAGACGCTGGCCATCAAGCAGACATTCGAGGCGCATGCGCCCCGGTTGCAGGTCAGCAGCACCAAGGGGTACTACGGCCACGCGCTCGGTGCGTCGGGTGCCATGGAACTCGCCATCACGTCGCTTGCCCTGGACCGTGGCTGGTTGCCGCCCACGCTCAACCACGACGCACCCGCACAGGGCTGCGACCTGGACTACATCCCCAATCACGGGCGTGATGCCGACGTGGAGTTTGCGTTGAGCAACAGCTTCGGCTTCGGCGGCATCAACGCCGCAGTGGTGCTCAAGCGACACGACGGGGTCTGACGCGCAGGAGGGCTCGCCGTTACCCTTGAGGCGCGGTGCCGCACCAGCGGATGCCCGCCCCCTCGAACACACGAGTCCCCATGCGTGACAGCTGGCGCCACTTCATTGCCGAATTCATCGGCGTGTTCGCCCTGGTGTTCGTGGGCGGCGCGGCGATCATGTCGTCCACGCTGTCGAACGTCAACCCGCTCCTCCCCGGAGCCATTGCATACGGCCTGATCCTCGGCAGCATGATCACGGCAACCATGCGCATTTCAGGGCACCTCAATCCGGCGGTGACCATCGGGTTCCTGGTCACGCGCCGCATCGAGCCGATGATGGGCGTGGTCTACATCATCGCGCAGCTCACGGGAGCGGCCGTGGCGGCGTACGCGCTGAAGGGAGTGTTTCCGGAGGCAGTCGCGGCCGCCACCCGGCTCGGCGGCCAGATCGTGAGTGGCGACATCGGCATGGCGCAAGCCATCCTGTGCGAGTTCATCGCCACGTTCGTGCTGGTGTTCGTGGTATTCGGCACGGCCGTGGATCCCCACGCGCCAAAGGTGGGCGGCTTCGCGATTGGCCTCACCGCCACCGTCAACGTCCTTGCCATCGGCTCACGGACTGGAGCGTCCATGAATCCAGCGCGCTCATTCGGGCCCGCGGTGGTGTCGCAACTGTTCGAGGGACAGGCCGTGTTCTGGATCGGGCCCATTCTCGGCGGCATCGCTGCGGCGCTGCTGTACGACGGGCTGTTCCTGCGCCGTGGCAAGGAGCCGGGTGATCACGGTGCGGTAACGCCCAATGATTAGGTCGGAGGCTGTTTGCTCCAGGCCCCTGCATCACTCCAGGACGACCACCTCGTGATCGAGCACCGAGTCGAGCACGAAGTGGACTTCGCGCCGGTTTGTGGTCATGAGCCCTTTGTCTCGAGTCACGTGCACTGGCCGCGCTTGATCCAGCCGCATGCCGCTGGCAAGTAGTGCACGGGCGGTGCGCTACGGCAGTGGGG
>JAYVNZ010000415.1:0-2072 GCA_043758185.1 Gemmatimonadaceae bacterium
GTCAACCAGTCGAGGAATCCGTTCCTGTGCTGCGCCGATGGAAGTGCCACCGTCGCCTTGCGATCAAGCTTGCCCCAACCCTGAAGCCGGCCACTCAGCGCTGCGCCGAACGACTGGACCACGACCCAGTACATCACCTGCCTGTACGCGAACCGCTGAAGGAAGATGAGCCACGTGAGCTGCTTGTCCTCTTCCGGCTCCATCAGGAATGCAAGAACGGCCGCAAGCCAGTCGACGACGAGAAAAATGGCGTAGTATGCAAAGACTCTTTCGAGATCCACCAGCGCGTAGGTCAGCCGGTCGTCGACGCTGTGGCTTCCCGCGTTGATGTACACCGACACGATGCTGTAGAGGAACATCAAGTCCGCGATGGGCGAGATGGACGGGAGCAGCAACTGGAACAGGAAGACGTTGGGCAAGGCGATCCAGCCGAGCGATCCGTATCGCGGCCGGAAGAACGCGTCCCGATGTTTCCACGTGCACTGGAGCGTCCCGAACGACCACCGGAAGCGCTGCCGGGCGAGCCCCCGCAACGTATCCGGCGCCTCGGTGTAGGCCACGGCCCCGTCCGCATACGCAACGGAGTAACCCGCGCGGCGCATCGCCAGTGTCAGGTCCTGGTCCTCCGCGAGCGTGTCCTCCTTGAAGCCCCCGACCTCGAGCACCACGCTCCGGCGCCACGCTCCCACCGCACCAGGCACCACCGTGATGCAGTCGAGCAACGCAAAGGCTCGGCGGTCCAGGTTCTGGCTCGTTACGTACTCCAGCGCCTGCCAGCGCGTCACCAGGTTGACCCGATTGCCTACCTTCGCGTTGCCGGCCACCGCCGCCACCCGAGTGTCCTTGAGCGGCTGGACGAGCTCCGCCACCGTGTCGTCGTCGAACACCGTATCCGCGTCGAGGCCGATGACCACCTCGTGGCGCGCCCGCGCAATGCCGAAGTTGAGCGCGCTGGCCTTGCCGCCGTTCTCCGTGCGAAACACGGTGACCTGCGGGTGGGACCCGTATGCTTCCTCGCAGATGAGCGCCGTGTCGTCGGACGACCCATCGTCGACCACGACGATCTCCAGCGGACCGCCGTACCGCTGGTTCAGGAGTGACGTGATCGTCTGCACGATCACTTTTTCCTCGTTGAAGGCCGGCACGATCACGCTCACGCCCGGCGTGAAGGTCACCGGCGCGCCACGGTGTTGATGGCGCCGCAGCCGCTGCACGATGGCCAGCACGCCGATGATGATCAGGCGCGCCATGCCGAGCACCACGGCGATGCTGAACACCCAGAACAACGTCGTCTCCACGGTGCCCAGCAGGATCCATCCCGCGCGCCGCAACAGTCGCGTGGCTTCACTGGCCGGCGGCAGGGGAGGCATGGCGTCGTCGCGCGTGATGCCCGCGAGTTCGCTCACCAGCACAATCGTGTCACCGCGCGCGCGCAGGGAATCGATGAGCGGACCGAGCGCGGCCACCGTGTTGCGGCGGTCACCACCGGCATCATGGAGCAGCACCACGTTGCGCGCTGAATCCTGGGCCAGGATGTTGATGGCGTTGGGCAGCGCGCGGCGACGCAACACCATCGCCACGATGGAATCAGGCGGCAACTCCTTCCAGTCCTCGCTGTCCACGTGCAGTCCGATCGTCCAGTAGTTGCGCCGCGACGCGATGCCCACTGGAGTCAGCTCGGCGTCGGTGGACGGTTCGGCGTCTCCGAAGTACGGAGGGCGGAAGAACGCAACGCGGCGGTTCAGGATCGCCTCGATGAGCGAGGCATTCGCGTCGATCTGGAAGCGACTCACGCGCTCCGTGGTCAGCGCGAGGTTGGGATGTGTGTATGTATGGTTCCCGACTTCATGCCCCTCGTCATAGATGCGTTGCAGCAGGCGCTGGTGCGTGTCGACGTTCTGGCCCACCACGAAGAAGGTGGCCTTCACGCCGCGCGAACGGAGGGTATCGAGGATCTGCGGCGTCCAGCGCCCATCCGGCCCATCATCGAACGTGAGCGCCACGCGCTGCCGGTTGCGCGGCTGGCCGCCCGTGCGCGCCACGACGTAGGGACTGGGCACCTTCACCAGCGT
>JAYVNZ010000416.1:0-3067 GCA_043758185.1 Gemmatimonadaceae bacterium
ATCGTCGACGGAGAAGTCGTGGTGCTCGACCCGCAGGGTCGGCCGAGCTTTTCGCTGCTGCAACGGCGTGGTCGCCTGTCGTCACCAATCGACATTCGCCACGCCACCGTGGAGCTCGCCGCCACGCTCTACCTGTTCGACTTCATTGCGTACGAGACATTCGACCTGCGTTCCTTGCCGCTCCTCGAGCGCAAGGCGCTGTTGCTGGACGCCTTCCCGAAGCTTGGCATAGTTCGCACGCTCGATCACATCGCGCGCGAAGGCGAACGCTTCCTGGAGCAGGTGGACGCACTTGGGCTCGAGGGCATCATCGCCAAGAAGGCCGACGCACCATACCGCGCTGGCCGCAGCGAGAAGTGGCTCAAGCTGAAGACAGACCGCACCGATGATTTCGTCATCGTGGGCTTCACCGCGCCCAGGCGCAGCCGCGGTCACTTCGGCGCGCTGCAGTTGGCAGACATGGTGAACGGGCAACTCGTCTATGCGGGCCGAGCTGGCACCGGCTTCAACGAAAAGACGCTCGGCGAGATCGCGGCGCTGCTCACGCCCATCATACGGGCCGATCCTCCCTGCCTCGGCCCAGTCGTTGCTCCCGGAGCGGCGCCACTTGCAACGAAGGCCATTCTCGAAACACGCACGACTACGTGGGTGGAACCGGTGCATGTGTGCGAGGTGCGATTTCGCGAGTGGACACCGGACGGATTGCTGCGACATCCGGCGTTCATCCGGTTGCGGCCCGACAAGGCGCCGCACGATTGCCACAGGCAGGGGTGGGGTGGTGCGGTATCCCACGAGGAAGAAGAGCAGGTCCTTCCCTTCGCTTCGCTCGAGGGCAGGCGCTCCGCTCAGGACGACAAGCCGCCCGCTCAGGACGACACGTCGCGCACCGTGCCCTTTTCCAACCTCACCAAGGTCTACTGGCCCACGGACCGGTACACCAAGGGCGACCTGATCGATTACTATCGCGCTGTGGCGCCCTGGATACTGCCGTACCTCCGCGAGCGGCCAATGGTGCTCACCCGCTTTCCCGATGGCATCGATGGCAAGTCGTTCTATCAGAAGGACGCGCCAGAGCATGCGCCGAGCTGGATTCGCACAGTGCCCATCTGGAGCGAGGATACACAGCGCGACATCAATTATTTCGTGTGCGACGACGTCGAGTCCCTGCTCTATGTCGCGAACCTCGGATCCATCCCGCTCCATGTGTGGGCCAGCCGAGTGGGGTCGCTGGAGTTGCCGGATTGGTGTGTGATCGACCTGGATCCCAAGGAGGCACCATTCTCCGACGTGGTGCGGTGCGCACGGGTGCTGCGCGAATTGTGCGAGTCCATCGGGTATCCCAGCTACGTGAAGACGACGGGCAAGACGGGACTGCACATCCTGCTCCCACTCGCGCGACAGTGCACGTACGCGCAATCGCGTACACTCGGCGAGTTGCTGGCGCGCGTGATGCTCCGCACCGTTGGCGACATTGCGACCATTACGCGCCACGTCACGCGGCGTGGTGACAAGGTGTATCTGGATTACCTGCAGAACCGTACGGCGCAGACGATCGTCGCGCCATTCAGTGTGCGCCCACTGTCCGGAGCCACGGTATCCATGCCGCTGCTGTGGAGTGAGGTGAACGCCGCGCTGGATCCGCGTGACTTCACGATTCGCTCGGCATTGGAGCGCATGGAGCGGCTGGGGAGCGATCCAGTGCTGCCCGTGCTGGACGACGTGCCGGATCTGCATTCGGTGCTGACGCGCCTTGCTGCGTTGTTGTCGGAATAGAGACCATCGATCTACAAAAGAGGACACGTTGTCCTGCTTTGTATACATTGCGGGAGCTTCGAGGCGTGTCTTAGCTTGTCGTCCTGAGCGAAGCGAAGGACCTGCTCTTTTCACTGCGCTCACGACGACTGGTCAGCTCACACGCACCCGCTTTACGGGACAGGACGATGACTACCAGCTTCCGCCGCGCGCTCGTCGTCGCGATCATCGCGACAGGACTCTCACTCACGTTCGTCGGCACTGCCTCAGCGCAGCAGTACGGCACGTCGAGCGCACCGCGATGGCGAGCGTGGCTGGGATGCTGGGCCGCCGTTGTCGACAGTTCGCGGATCCTCACACCCAGCACCCGTGTGGTGTGCGTTGCCCCGACTGACGATGCGAACATCGTGGACGTGTCGGCCTTCTCCGATGGTCAGGTCATCTCGCACGACCGGATCGACGCGAGCGGCAGGCCGCGCGTGGTTGACGTGAGCAATTGCACGGGTACCGAGAGCGCCCACTGGTCCGACGACCAGCGCCGCGTTTTCCTGCGGTCGTCGGTGGTCTGCGATGGCATTCCCAGGCAGATGACGGCCGTGCTTGCAATGAACCAGCGGGGGGAGTGGCTCGACGTGCGCAGTACCACCACCGCGAGTGAATCGACCGTTCGCGTTGCGCGGTATCGTGACGTGGGAATTCCCGACGGAGTACCCAGCGACATCTCGCGTCCGCTCATCGACCACCGGATGTCCACGCTGTCGGCGCGCATCGCGACGGGAGTGCCGGTTGGCCCCGCGGCGATCGCCGATGCCGCGCACGTGCTGGACGCAGCCACGCTCGAAGCCTTCGTACGCGCCAGCGGCCAGCGCTTTGCCGTTGACGCACGCACACTTGGCGAGCTGGCGGATGCCGGTGTGCCATCGCGCGTTACGGACGCAATGATCGAGGTCTCGAACCGGACCGTCTTCTCGGGCGATCGCGACGACGACGGATACCGCCGCCTCCCGCGGAGCTGCGGCATCTACGGCTGCTACGGCGGGCCGGCGAATGACGCGTGGGACCAGGGCACGGGCCAGCGTGTCTACGTCACGGTGTATCCGGCGTACGATCCATGGGGTTTCGGCTACTGGCCATTTGGTCGCTACTTTACCCGCGGCTTGCTGGGGTATGCGCCGTACGGCTACGCCCCATACGGATTGTCGCCCTACGGCTACGGCGGTGGCGGTTACGGATACGGCGACAACTATCGGGGCCGTACCGTGACGGGATACTATCGGCCGCCGGTCATCGTGCTTCACGCCAATCCCGGCGGCAC
>JAYVNZ010000417.1:0-3756 GCA_043758185.1 Gemmatimonadaceae bacterium
GGCGCGAAGGTGATCGAAACGGCCCGGCGATGCACCGCATTGCCACTGGACGTCCACCTGATGGTGGTGGAGCCAGAGCGGTACTTCGACGACTTCGCATCGGCCGGCGCCACCGGGCTCACGATTCACGCCGAGGCGGCTCCGCACCTGGACCGGCAACTGGCACGCATCCGTGAGCTGGGCTGTGCGGCGGGCGTTGCGCTGAATCCCGCCACTTCGGTGGACGCGGTCGCCAACGTGCTCGACAAGCTCGACGTCCTGCTCGTGATGTCGGTGAATCCGGGTTACGGCGGCCAGCCATTCATCCGCCGCGCCATCGATCGTATTGCGCACGCGCGCCACATGCTCGACGCGGCCGGCTGCACCGCCGTGCTCGAGGTTGACGGTGGCATCAACCGACAGACGATTGCCGAATGCTGGCGTGCGGGTGCGCGGGCGTTCGTCGCGGGAAACGCGGTCTTTGCGGCGGCCGATCCGGGCAGGGAGATCGGGGAGTTGCGCGCGATGTGCGCGCACGCGGCGTGAGGGCACGTCGGTGACGGCGCGCCAGCAGTGGTCTATTGTCCTCTGCGTCGTGGCATTCCTTGGCATTGCGCTGTATGCGGCCACGCGGCTGCTGGGCGACGAACTGTTCCCGGTGGCGGTAGGCATGCAGGCGCCGCCATTCGAGGGCACAACAATCGTGGGCACCCCGCGCGTGAAGACGCTGGCCGACTACCGCGGCAAGGTGGTGTTGCTCAACGTGTGGGCCACGTGGTGCGAGCCGTGCCGCGAGGAGATGCCGAGCATCGAGAAGCTGCACCGGGAGTTTGCGGCGCAGGGACTGGACGTCGTTGCGGTGAGTGTCGACGACGCGGGCCAGGACTCGACCATTCGCGCCTTCGTGAAGGAGTACGGACTCACATTCGAGGTGCTGCATGACGCCGCGATGGTGACGAAGAAGAATTATCAGGTCACCGGATTCCCCGAATCGTTCATCATCGGGCGTGAGGGCACCATCCGGCGAAAGGTGTTTGCCGCTGCCAACTGGAGTTCCGAAACCAACCGTGCGTTGATTCGCGAGCTGCTCGGCAGCGGGGTCCGCACGACGGCACCGCGCTGACGGGCGAGCACCGTGACCATGCCGCAGGGCCCGGCGCCTGCCGAACGTTGGCGCAGCGTGACGCGCGGTGCGCTGACGGAACGGTTGGGGCTGAAGGTCACCGCGCTCGCCCTGGCGATGCTGCTCTGGATCATTGCCAGCGCACGCCAGCCCACGCAGGGCTACGTGCGCGTGCAGGTCGTTCCGGCAATGGATAGTTCGCTGGTGCTGCTCGATCCCCCCTCGTCGCTCGAGGCGCTGGTGGCTGGCCGCGCGGTGGATATCGTGAAGCTGTATGCGGAGCCGCCCAGCGTGCACCGGCGCATCGATGGCGACGTGCCTGATACTCTCGTGCTCGACGTGACGCCGGCGGACGTGCGCCTGCCGGCCGAATTCGCGAGCGACGTTCGCATCCTCGACGTGCAGCCGCGCAGCGTGACGCTGCGCTTCGGGACGCGCGCCACCCGTCGCGTTCCCGTCGTGAGCGCCGGACGGATCCTGGTGAAGGACAATGCTGCCGAGCGTGCCGCCAATCATGTGGATTTCGATCCAGCCACGGTGCTCATCACCGGGCCGCGGCGTGCAGTACGCCACGTGGCGATGGTGCATCCGTTGCCACTCTCCATCCTGCGCGGCGACACCATTCGGCATGTGGCGGACCTGGACACGGCGGGGCTTGGTGTGCGGGTGCTGCCGAGCCAGGTGAAGGTGCAGCTGCGCAGGGTGTCCCGCCGGTGACGCGCATCCTCGGCATCGAGACGTCGTGTGACGAGACGTCCGCATCCGTGCTGCAAGGTGCGGGTGACCAGGCCACGATGGAATCGCTCGTGATCCTCTCGCAGGATGTGCATCGCATCTTTGGAGGTGTGGTGCCCGAGATCGCGTCCCGACAGCACCTCACCGCCATCGTTCCCGTGGTGGAGCGGGCCGTGGCCGACGCCGGCCTGACGCTGGGCGACATCGATGCGGTGGCGGTGACGAACGGTCCGGGCCTGGTAGGCGCGCTGCTGGTGGGTGTGAGCTTCGCGAAGGCCCTCGCATTCGGGCGCGGCATTCCCTGTGTGGGCGTGCATCACATGGAAGGGCATCTCTTCGCGACGGCGCTCGAACACCCCGACGCGGTTCCGCCGTTTACCGCGCTGCTCGTGTCCGGCGGTCACACGCTCCTCATCGACGTCGAAGCGTGGGGACAATACCGGATGCTCGGTCGCACGCGCGACGATGCCGCCGGCGAGGCGTTCGACAAGGTGGGCAAGCTCATCGGCCTTCCGTACCCGGGCGGCCCGCACGTGGAGCGGCTCGCGGCAACCGGCGATCCGGCGCGCTTCCGCTTCGCGCGCCCGATGCTGCGCCGCAACCAGTTGCCCGGTGATGCCGATTACTACGACGTCTCGTTCAGCGGACTGAAGACCGCGGTGTTGCAGGCGGTACGCGCGGGATCCGTTGATGACCACCCGCACATTGCGCGAGGCTTCCACGACGCGCTCGTCGAAACGCTCGTGGAGAAGACGGCGCGTGCCGTTGGGCAGTTCGGGCGCGAGCGGGTGGTACTGGGCGGCGGCGTGGCGGGCAATCGTACCCTCGCGACCGCCATGCAGGCACGCATGAACCGGCTGGGGGCCACGGTTTATGCGCCAAGCGCGCGCCTGGCCACGGACAACGCGGCGATGATCGCGCGTGCGGGCCTGTTTCACTTCGAGCGGGGCGAGCGCGCGCCGCTCGACCTCAATGCCTTTGCATCCCTCCCCATTCCCGGTCTCGTGCGCGCATGATGCTCTCCCGCCCCATCGTCCAGCACCCCTTCGCGTACAATTGGGGGCCGCTCGGGTTCACCGGATTCGGTATCGCGGTGCTGCTCGCGTTTCTCGTGGGCCAGGTGGTGGCCCAGCGCGAGCTCGCGCGGCGCGGCATCGATCCCGAACCGGTGAACGACATGGTGTTCGCCGCCGTAGTGGGCGGGCTGCTCGGTGCCAAGCTGTATTACGTGGTTGTGCTGGGGCACTGGGATGCGATGTTCGAGCGCGGTGGCTTCGTGTACTGGGGCGGCCTGCTCGGGGGGACGCTGGCCGTAATGGCGGTGGTGGTGAAGAAGCGGTTCGGGCTGTGGCGGATGTTCGACGTGGGCGGCATGGCGTGCGCCGCAGCGTATGCCGTGGGACGCACCGGTTGCTGGGCAGTGGGCGACGACTACGGACGGCCGTGGACCGGCTTTCTCGCGGTCGCGTTTCCAGACGGCGCGCCGCCGTCGACCGCCGGCACCATGGCGCACGACTTCGGCATCGCGGTGCCGGCGGGTGCGACTCCCTCGACCGTGCTGTCGGTCTATCCCACACAGCTCTACGAAGTGGTACTCGGGCTCATCATGTTCGTGGTCCTGTGGCGCATGCGCGACCACAAGCACGCAGAGGGGTGGTTGTTCGGCGTGTACATGGTGTTCGCGGGACTCGAGCGGTTCGCCATCGAATTCCTTCGCGCCAAGGATGACCGGCTGCTGCTCGGGCTCACGTATGCGCAGGGGATCGCCCTGGTGTTCGCGGCCGCCGGCGTGGTGGTGATGCAACTGCGGTCGCGCGTGGCGGCGGGCCGGCCCGGCATCTACGCGGTACCTGTGTCGTCCTGAGCGAAGCGAAGGACCTGCTTGACGCCGGCCGAAGAAGCAGGTCCTTCGCTTCGCT
>JAYVNZ010000418.1:0-1879 GCA_043758185.1 Gemmatimonadaceae bacterium
CGCACGACCTGCGCGAGCGTGCTGTCTGCGCCGAGCGTAGTGGCGCGGTAGCGCAGCGCACCGGTGCGGTTGATGGTGCCGCCAATGACGCGGGCGCCCGCATGCTTCTCCACCGGCATGGACTCGCCGGTGAGCATGGATTCGTCCACGGCGCTGTCGCCGGACACCACCGCGCCATCCACGGCCAGGCGTTCGCCAGGGCGGACGATGACGACGTCACCTGCACGCACGTTGTCGATGGGAATGTCGAGCTCTCGTTCACCCTCGGCCGAGGAGCGAACGACGCGCGCCGTCTTCGGCTGGAGGTTGGCAAGGGCACGCAATGCCGACGACGTCTCCTTCTTCGCGCGGGCCTCGAACGCATTGCCGGTGAGGATGAGCGCAATGATGATGACGACCGCCTCGTAATACACGTCAGGCGCCAGGCCTCGACTCGTGAAGAAGCCGGGCGCAATGGTGGCGATGAGCGAGTAGATGAATGCCGCGCCGGTGCCCAGGGCGATGAGCGTGTTCATGTCCGCCGAATGGTGCTGGAAGGCGGCCCATGCGCGGGTGTAGAAGTGTCGGCCGGCCCAGCCCATGACGGCAATCGTGATGGCCAGCAGGACATAACCCCGCAGCGCCATCGCCCCGCCCGACATGCCCGCCATCGACACGATCATCGCGATGACACCGGCGATCCCGCTCACGATGGCCTTCACCCGCAGCTCGGCGAATTCAGCGGTCTGGGCCTCATCGCGCGCCGCCTGCTCCTCGAACGCACTGCGATCCGCGATGGGGAGCTCGGCACCATACCCCGTGCCGCGAATGGTGTCCACAAGGGCAGCGGGCTGCACGACGGACGGGTCATACGACACCGTTGCACTGCCCATCATGAGGTTGACCGCGGCATCGTGCACACCGGGGGTCTTGTTGAGTGTGCGCTGCACGCGACTCTGGCAGGCGGCGCAGGTCATGCCCGTCACGGGGATGACCACCTTGCCTGGTGCGGACGTCGCAGACTCCGGCGTGGTGACGCTCGGGTCGGGAACTGTAGAAGATGTCATCATCTACTCCGCGATCACTCGGCCGTGCAGCATGCCCATGCCGCAGGTGAATTCATACGTCCCCGGCACGGGCGGTGTGATCTCGACGACGGTCTTCTGGTGCGCGGGCAGGAAGCGCTTCATGGCAAAATCCGGAAAGACGACTTCCTCGGAGCAGCTCGACGTTTCCTGGCGATCGAACACGAGACGCACCGGCGTGCCCGCGGCGGTGCGAATGACGGCGGGCGAGTAGCCGCCGTGGACGGTGATGACGACTTCCTGACGACCGCCTGCGCCCCCCACAATCGGCGCGACACCCGCGGCGCCACGCTCGGCAAGAAAGAAGTACCAGTTGACCCATGCGATTCCTGCGAGGCCAGCGGCAATGACAAGAAAATCAGACGATTGCATAAGGAATGGTAGATACCCCCTCCCCCTATGTCAACTCGGGCCTGGGACCACGGTTGTCGTCCTGAGCGCAGCGAAGGAGCTGATTGTGGCCGGGCGCAGGAGCAGGTCCTTCGCTTCGCTCACGACGACTACTTTCGCAGGACGAACGCGACAGTGGGATCCAGCGGGTAGCGCCCGAAGTGTGCGCCGTAGATGGCGAGTCCACCGGGCAACGCGTCGCCAACATCCATGCGGATCACGAACTCCCTCGTCCGCGCCGCAACAGCCAGCGCCGACGCGGGAATGGGCACGCGCAACAGTTGGCCGTACGATCCCGCCTCGCGGAGATACCGATCGCGGGCCTGCGAGGACCACGACAGGATGCCGCGATGATCCGCGGGATCATCATCGAGCGCGTGGCGACCGGCGAGTTCGCCATTCACGTGCACTGTCACCGCGCTCGG
>JAYVNZ010000419.1:0-3275 GCA_043758185.1 Gemmatimonadaceae bacterium
ACTCCTCCAACACTTTACACCGTCAATTCGGTGCGCGATGTCGAGACGCCTGCTGCCTGGGTGAAGCTCACGGACGCCAATCCATGGACACGCACCCTCGCGCTGGGCGACGAAGAGGAGATCACGTGGAAGGGGATGGACGGCACCCCTGTGGGCGGCGTGCTCGTGAAGCCGGTGGGGTACCAACCGGGCAGGAAGTATCCGCTCATTGTGGCCATTCACGGTGGTCCGCAGGCGGCGGACGTGCTGAGCTTCAATGGCGGTTACGGGTCGCAGGTCTATGCGGGAGCCGGGTATGCCGTGCTGATGCCCAACTATCGCAATTCAACGAACTACGGCCAGAAGTTCGAGATCGAGAGCCAGGGCGACTACTTCACCAAGGGCTATCAGGACATCATGGCCGGAGTGGATCACCTGATCGCCGAGGGAATCGTGGACAGTACGCAGATGGGCGTGTTGGGTTGGAGCGCGGGTGGACACTGGTCGAACTGGATCCTCACGCACACCAACCGCTTCAAGGCCATCTCCACGGGGGCGGGCGTCTACAACTGGATCTCCATGTATGGCGAGAGCGACACCCAGCGCGGGCGGCAGTGGTACCTCGGCGACAAGATGTACTGGGACGACATGGAGCACTGGTGGAAGCAATCGCCGGCCGCGTACATCAAGAATGCCAGGACCCCGACGATGATCCACGTGGTGGATAACGACCCGCGCGTGCCGCGCCCGGAGAGCGAAGGGCTGCACATGGCACTCAAGCGGCTTGGCGTTCCAACGGAGATGTACGTCTATCCTGGTGCGACGCACGGCATTCCCGATCCGCGCAACCAGCTGCTCAAGTCCACAGCGGAGATGGCGTGGATGGATTACTGGGTGCGGCACTCGGGCCGCAAGTTTGCGTGGCGCGATGTGCTGAAGACGGTGGAAGATGCAAAGGAGCCCACGTCGGCGATGCCGTAGGGCGACATGCGCGACATCCGCGTTGCAACCGTCCAGTTTCAGCACGCGCCGGGCAACAAGGCGTACAACCTCGACCGGCTTCAGCACTTCGTGGGTGAAGCGGCTCGCGCTGGCGTGGAGTTGCTCGCGCTCCCGGAAATGTGTCTCACCGGCTACTGGCATGTGCGGAATCTGTCGCCCGAAGCGTTCGCGGCCCTTGCCGAGCCAGTGCCCGGCGGTCCGTGCACCGAGCAATTGCTGCGGCTCTCCAGCGCGCACGGCATGACGATCGGTGCGGGACTCCTCGAACGCGCTGACGACGGGCGCATCTACAATGCCTACGTTGTCGCCATGCCCGACGGAACGTTTGCGGTCCATCGAAAGCTGCACGTGTTCGAGCATCCCGACATCTCGGCGGGTGATGCCTACACCGTGTTCGACACGCCGCACGGCTGTCGCGTCGGCGTCCTGATCTGCTACGACAACAACATCGTCGAGAACGCCCGCGCGACCGCGTTACTTGGCGCCGAGATCCTCATCGCTCCACACCAGACGGGCGGGTGTAATTCAGTGAGTCCGCACGGGATGAAACCGGTGGACCAGGCAATCTGGGCGCGGCGGACGGAGGATCCGGTTGCGTGTGAGGCGGAACTGTGTGGACCCAAGGGCCGCGGCTGGCTCATGCGCTGGCTTCCCAGCCGGGCGCACGATAACGGGATGTTCCTGTTGTTCAGCAATGGCATTGGCCCGGATGACGACGAGATTCGCACCGGGAATGCCATGGTGCTAGACCCATATGGCGAAGTGATCGCGGAGACGCGGAGCTTTGGCGACGACATGGTCGTGGCGGATCTCGATGCCTCGCTGGTGCCGACGTCGTCCGGTCGGCGCTGGATGCGGGCGCGTCGGCCGGAGTTGTACGCGTTGCTGGCGCGCCCTACGGGGCAGGAGCAGCAGACGTGGCGGGTCAGGTTTGGAGAATGATCCATGCACCACGCCTGACGTCCTGAAATGTCCAGCGTAAAGAGACTGCTCATAATCGCAGCCGCTCCCGTGGCGGTGTTCGTCGCTGGCATGTGGACATTCGCACAGGTGCAGCGGCATCCCTTTCTCTTTCGCGCTCCAGCTGATGCGACGCATGCGTTCAGTTGGGACACGACGCCCGAGATTCTTCGAAGGGGAAACTGCGTGCCGGGAGCAGTCAATAGCGATCCGACTGCGATAGCGAGCGCGCTTCGCCCCGATTGGCGGCCGCAGCCTGGCCGCTACATTCTCACGGTGATCGTGCCAGGCGACTCGATGCGCTGGCAGAAGACACGCGGCCGGCTCTGGCTCCACCAGGCGCTCATTCCGTCGTTCAGGTCCCTTCTCTACGGCGCTACCGATATCGACCTTGCGCAGGCCATTGCCTCACCGCACGTGGCCAACGGTCTTGCCCCTCATCCAGCATCCAGTGATTCGACTCGTCCCGGCGTCAAGGTTGTGCGCGACCCGGGAACCGGCAGTATCTCCCTCATCATCGGCAGTGGTACGCTCCCTGCCACGTCCACCAGCCCCTGGCACGAGTCAGTCGTCGAGCTGCGCCTGACTGGCGGAGTGGGCGACGGTTTCTGGGGATGGTGGAGTGCCGGAGACTCGACGGGCCACCGCACGGGTTTCTTCTGCGCCGGATGGATCGAGGTGTAGTCAACTCTACGGCACAGCATCCTTGCGCTGTCCGCTGTGGCCGAGTCCGACCGCCGCGCGAGCGGTACGGCTGGAGCAACCTCGCCCGGAGCGGGTAAGAAGGTATTCGCGTTACCCTTTCCCTTGAGTATGCTCCCGACCATGACCGATCCAAACACTCGCAGAGCCGGCTGCCTACTGGCGTGTCTCGCGCTTGTCGCTGGAACCGCAAGAGCACAGGTGCAGGCGGCAGCCGCCCCCGTGGGTCCGCCAGCCATCCGCGCGCTCTCGTTGCTTCAGGACCTCCAGATCATCAACGCCCCGGAACTCGCGCCCGCCATCAACGGCCTCCTGAGCGACACCACCTCACACATGCGCATGGCCGAGCGTCGCGTTGCAACCCCGGCAGATTCGCTTCGCGCCGCACGCATCGTATCCGATTCCCGCGCCGCCCTCGCACGCTACAAGGATGTCGTGGTTGCCGAGCACGAAGGCTACGTCAAGTTCCTGCCGTGGCTGGAAGATCAGGATACCTACCACTACAACAACGTCCAGAACGTCTTCTCCACCATCTCCACCTTCGACGCGACAAAGCCGTCGTCGCTGCTCTACCGCAAGGTGAACGGGAAGCTGGCGCTCATCGGCGCCATGTACACGGCCATGCCCGGCTC
>JAYVNZ010000420.1:0-2416 GCA_043758185.1 Gemmatimonadaceae bacterium
TCGTTGGTGATGAAGCCGGACGCCGGATCCACGACAAGGTTGCGCTTGCCGGCCGAGGGAAAATACGTGACCTGGAGAATTTCGCCTGTTCCCTCGAAGTCAGGATCGTAGCTGGGACGCATCACGCGCAGGCTGTCCGGTGGAAGGAGTCCGCCGTCCGCCTTGATCACGTTCCACAGTGATGGATCCTCGCCGCCGAGATGCCAGAGGGCGTGTCCCGCCGCGCCCAGTGTCTTGCCCACCAGCATCTCGTTGTATGCCGTGGCGGCATCGAGATACCACAGCACGTGATCCGTCGAGTCCGGCGTGGTCCACTGCATGTACGGATTCAGCGAGACCGGATCAAAGCGCGGACGCGGCTGCAGCGGTCCGCGCGCCGCCCGCATGATTTCCTGGAAGTCGAAATTTTCCGCCCTGTGCAACGCCACCGCCTCCGCATCGTTCCAGTCGTAGCCATAGGCACCGATCATGAAGATCAGCTTCGACGGCGACACGAGCGTGGCGAATCGTTGCGCCTGCGTGATGTAGAAGCGCTGGCTCGCAATGGGGCCGGGCTCTCCACCGGCGTAATGCTCATCGAACAGCATTGGGAAGAGTTTGTCGTTGATCGCGCCCGCCTGGCGGATGTAGCCGTCCGGGTCGCCCGCCGCAATCGCCTGGGTCGCAAGCTTGCCCATGGCATGCATTGCGTCATGCAACTGCTGGGCGAACGCCAGCACCTGCGGTTGCAGCGCCGGATCAGAATTCTCGAAATCCAGCGTGGTGCCGGCCAGGCCGTACGTGGCAACCGCGGTACGCAATTGCTGGAGCGCCTTCTCGCGCGCGGCGGGATTCTTCAGGAATTTGCGCAACACCTCGCGGTCAAACGATCCGTTCGCGGAATCCTTCCCGGGTGACACCACGAAGTTGGTGATCATCAGGAACAGTGATGGACGGGTCTCGACCGGCTTGGAGTTCAGCAGCTCGATCACCTGGGGCTTGATGCGAAGCGTGAGGCTGTCGGCATCGCGCGGCACAAACCCCCATTCGCCAATCACCCAATCCAGCTTGTCGTAGTTTCGCTGCAGCGATGCCAGGGAATTATCCGCCCAGTTCACATAGAACCCGGCGATGATGCCGTCCGACCTGGGCTTCCGGTCACCCGTGCCGATATTCAGCGGCGGAATATTTTCCGGCCGCCGCGACGCAAGCGTTCCGTACTGTTTCATGGCCGCAGCCAGCTTCCGGCGATACGCGGTGCGCAGCCGGTCAACCTTGGTGAACGCTCCCGGCTTGCCGGTGGTGGCGCGCGCGATCGTCTTGTTGTTCGCCGTGGCGAGCGGCAACTCAGGCGGCATGGACGGCGACAGCACCAGGCTGCCGATGAGCACGACTGCCAGCAGGGTGGTGATGACACCAACGGCAAGCGCGGCGCGCCTGATATGGCGCCATCGCTTGCCGGTGTAATCGATGAAGACGGGAGAGTGACGGCTGCGGTCGACCATGCAGGGAGCGCGGCGTGAAGGCGGCCTCGAAAAAGCGGGCGGACGCCGACGGAACACTCCTCAAAGCTACAACAGGCTACCGACGTTCGCTTCGCACGCGACAGGCGACCCCCATGGCAACCGCAGCGGCGAACGGCACGATCAGCGCCGCGAGACGCAGGTTCCTACGAACCGGGAGCTGTCGCATGCCTCAATCCATGCCGTTCACGATCGCTCTCCTGCGCAAAGGCGGGGCGCACCAATCGGTCCGCCCCGCCTCCAACCCTCGTGCCGCCGCTTGCGGTCAGGCTGCTTGCCAGAACCCCGCGAGGGCACGACCATCTGGTGACTCACGCAGCTTCTCGAAGGCCCGCTCGCGAATCTGGCGGATGCGCTCGCGAGTGACTCCCATGAGCGCGCCGATCTTTTCGAGTGTCATCGGCTCACCGCTCTCGTCCAGGCCGTAATACAGGAAGAGGATCTTGCGCTCACGCGGCGTGAGGTACTTCCTGAAGACCTTCTCGATGAACGACTTCATCAACTTGTAGTCCGTGGTGTCCTCGATCTCCGTGCCGTCGACACCGGCGAATCGCTCGCCCAGGGTAGACGCTTCGCGGTCGGACCGGTCGATGGGGGCATCGAGCGAGACTTCCGTGGAACTCATCTGCTTGGCGGCTCGCACTGCCTCGGGCGTTTCCTCCAGGAGGCGAGAGATCTCGCTCTCCGTGGGATCGCGCTTGAGCACCTGCGCCAGGACGGTTTCCGCGCGCGCGAGGCGGATGAGCTGGGAGTTCTGGTTGAGCGGAATGCGCACACTGCGCGTCTGCTCGGCGAGGGCCTTGAGAACGGCCTGGCGGACCCACCATACGGCGTACGAGATGAACTTGACGCCCTGGTCCGGATCGAACTTGCGCACCGCCTTGAGCAATCCCTCGTTCCCGATCGCGACCAAC
>JAYVNZ010000421.1:0-3156 GCA_043758185.1 Gemmatimonadaceae bacterium
CGCGCGGGCCAGGACTTCCGCTCCATTCTCCGCACGTACTACCCGGGTACGACGGTTGGAACCATTGACTGACGGCGCGTTGCGCATCCAGATGAACGACTTCGACCCACTTCCGCGAGAGACGTCATGACGGAACTGTTGCGCATCGGCATGGTCGGGGCGGGCGCGATTGCGCAGCTCGCGCACCTTCCCGTGCTGTCGAGCATGCGTCGCGCGTCGCTCGTGGCGATCTGTGACAACGACAGGCCCAAGGCCCGTGCGCTCGCGGATCGCTTCGACATTCCCGACGTGTACACGGACCTTGGCGACTTGCTCGAGGCCGAGGGTCTCGACGCGGTCGTGATCGCGACGCCCAACCACCTGCACGAACCGCACGTGTTGAGCGCGATAGCGGCGGGCGTCGATGTGCTGGTGGAGCGCCCGCTCTCCCTCACCGCCAAGGGGGTCGAGCGGATCGTGAACGCGGCAGCGCGCGCGGGACGCAAGGTGCTCGTGGCGAACAACTACAGGTTTCGCAGCGACGTCCAGGCCCTCGCGGGATTCCTGCGTGGTGGCGAGCTGGGACGACTCACGGGCATTCGTGCCGGTGCGTACCACCACAAGCGTGCAGAGCAGGGGTGGCGTGGCCGACGAGTGGAGTCAGGCGGGGGATCGTTCTTCGATTACGGGTTGCCGCTGCTCGACCTGGCGCTGTGGCTGAGCGAGTATCCGGAGCCCGAGCGGGTGGTGGCGCACATGGACCGCGGCATCGGAAAGAACGCCGTGGAGGAATCCATGCTCGTGCAACTGCGGTGTGCATCGAACATCGTCTTCAATTTCGACGTCTCTGGTGCGTACGTGGGCGAAGAGGAGCGCTGGTGGTTCGAGACGCTGTCCGCGCGTGGCAGCACGCGTCTCGCACCGCTGCGCGTCGTGAAGGAGTTGCACGGACGTCCCACGGACGTCTCACCGCGCGGCGCTGCCGCACGGGAGAACGCATTCATCCAGTCCTACCGTGCCGAGCTGGCGCATTTCGTGTCGGTGATCGCAGGCGAAACCGAATACGAGGCGCCCACTGATCAGGTCGCGCTGCACCGCATTGTGGAAGCCATCTACAAGTCAGCGGATGAAGGACGGGAGATCAAGCTCTGATGCTGCGGCGCCTCGCCATCGCGGCCGTGCTGACCGCCGGGCCACTGCACGCCGGTACGGCCCAACCGTCGCCAGGCTACGCGTCCGTCGTTGCCCCCGCTACGGGAAGCCCGGTCACGGTTACCCTCGTGACGTTCGGGCTTGGCACGGAAGTCTTCGAGCGGTTCGGTCACAACGCGCTCTGGTTCCACGACGCCACCACCATGCAGGACGTGGCATATCACTGGGGCCTCTTCAGCTTTGCCGAGCCCGGGTTCCTGCTTCGCTTCCTGACGGGCGACACGAATTACTGGATGGGTGCCGTCGACGCGCGATTCCTCGTCGAGTCTGAACGGAACAGGGGCAGGCCCGTCACGCTGCAGCGGCTCAACCTCACGCCAGCCCAGGCGGTGAAGTTGCACGAGTTCGTCCTGTGGAACGCGCGTGACGAGAACAAGTTCTACCGCTACGACTATTACGGCGACAACTGCTCCACGCGCCTCCGTGATGCGCTGGATGGCATTCTCGGTGGTGCCATCAGGCGCGCGACCGATAGTGTGATGACCACCATGTCGTACCGCAGCGAGAGCCTCCGCCTCACGGATGGCGACGCGCCGGTGCAGGCGGGCATCGATGTCGCACTGGGCCGGCCAGCCGACGCGCCGCTCACGCAGTGGAAGTCATTCTTCATCCCTATGCGGCTGCGCGATGCCGTGCGCACCATCCGGGTGCCGGACGCGGAGGGACGGCTGGTCCCGCTCGTGGCCGAGGAACGGGTGGTGCCGCTTCCTCCAGGAGCCGTGCCTGTGCCCGAGCGCATCGTTCCCCCGAGCCTTTCCCCGCGCTATGCGATACTCGGCCTCCTGATCGCTGCCCTCGTGGTTGTCCTTCGCGTCATGATGTTGAGCCGGCGCACTGCCGCGTGGGGGTTGGCGCTCCTGGGCAGTGCCTGGTCGCTGCTCTGTGGCATGCTCGGCGTTATCCTGCTGCTCGCGTGGACGGCCACCCGGCACGTGTTCTGGGCGTGGAACGAAAACCTTCTGCTGCTCACGCCGCTCTCGCTCGTCCTGGTGCTGTTGATTCCCGCGGCGATCCTCCGCCAACGCGGTGAGCGCGCGGCGCGCATGATCGCAACGGTCCTCTGTGCATTGGGCGTCGTGGCGCTGCTGCTCGCGCTGCTCCCCGGCGGTCAGGAGAATCTCGCGATCGTGGTCATGCTCTTGCCCGTGCACCTGGCCCTCGCGTGGGCACTCGCGCTGCCACGGATCAGCACCCGCGTGTGAGCGGACGTCACGGGACAGCCCATGCATGACGTGCTCGTGGTGGGCCTCGGTGCCATGGGCAGCGCAACACTGCACGCGCTCGCGTCACGCGGAGTGGACGTCGTGGGCGTCGATGCCTTCGATCCGCCGCATACGCTCGGATCGACGCACGGCCGTTCGCGCATCATTCGCGAAGCCTATTTCGAGCATCCGGCCTATGTCCCACTCGTCCACGTGGCGTATGAGGAGTGGGCGAAGCTGGAGCGCGCTGCCGGAGTGCAATTGTTCCAGCGCACAGGCGGGTTGAACATCGGCACGCGCGACGGAGCGCTCGTCACGGGCGCGCTCGAGAGCGCGACGCGTCATGGGCTGGATGTCGAACTGCTTGCGGCGGGTGAAATCAACCGGCGACATCCCGCGCTCGCCGTGCCGCCAGACATGGTGGGTGTCTTCGAACCGCGGGCGGGCATGCTCTTTCCCGAAGCGTGTGTTGCGGCCTTCCTCAGGGTCGCGCGATCACGTGGCGCCGCGGTGCGACCCAACACGCGTGTGCTCGCACTGGATCGTACGGCGGACGGGATCACCGCATCCACGAGCAGCGGCGACCTTCATGCGCGACGGGTGGTGGTCTGCGCGGGCTCGTGGACGGCACCAGTGCTCTCCACCCTGGGCATCGGCCTGCCACTCACGGTCACCCGCCAGACCATGCACTGGCTTGGTCCGGCATCGGATGCCGCTGTCGTGGGTCCCGACCGCCTTCCCGTTGCGTTGATAGAGCACGACG
>JAYVNZ010000422.1:0-3029 GCA_043758185.1 Gemmatimonadaceae bacterium
TCCACCGACTGTTCAGGCGACACGAGGCCAGCCGATGCGGCGTGTGCCATCGTGAACACGTTCACCGTCGCGGGCTTCTTCGTGCTGCCGTCGGTGACCTCATACTGCTCGCCGATCCTGAAGCGCGTCCAGAACGCGTCGTTCATCGCGAACGGAAAGCCTTCGCCATGCAACCCGATCACGAGATTGATGTCCTTGTCCGGCACGTTGAACGCATCACGCCAGGCATTGAGGTAGTTCCGTGCCTGGGCGATGGGCTTGCCGTTCTTGTGGGCCGCTACGTCGAACACCGTGCGATGCGGGGCGGTGAGCTCGTCCATCCAGTCGGGCGCTGGGATGCCAGTGCGGGGGTCGACGACGGCCGCGGCGTCCAGGGCGCGGGCAGTGGAGCCCATCGCAACGAAGGCCGCGGAGCCGGCGAGCACGCGAGCAATGAAACCACGACGCGGGGTGGGAGATCCTGACGGGTGCTGCAGCATGCGGTGTCCTCGACTGGTTGGGTGTGGATTGAAGAGCAGGTCCTCCGCTGCGCTGAGGACGACAGCAAAGATGCGCTCAGGACGACATTACCTGAATGGTTGGCCACCCTTGCGATCATCCAGCACGAAATGGGCGCGAGCCGGCATCTGCACTTTCGGCAGCGTACTCGCATTCATCACGGCGTTCCCGGGGATGACCTTGTTCTCGGCAAGCAGGAAGGCCACGAGTGAATACACCTCGGTGGGTGAAAGCGATCCCGGCGCCGTGAGGGGCATGGCGCGGTGCACGTAGTCATATAACGTAGTCGCGTACGGCCAGTAGTTCCCGATGGTCTTCGGGATCTTTGCGTCGGTTCCGAATGGGAAACCAGCACGCGGCTCCGTTCCAATGAGCCGGGGGTAGGGCGCCTGCCCTTCGCCCTTCGGCCCGTGACATGACGCACACTTCGCCGCATAGACCGTGGTGCCGCGGATGGCATCGCCGTCGCCGGCGGGGAGGCCAGCGCCGGCGGGATTCACGTCGATGTCGATGCGAGCGAGGGACGCCGCCGTGGCTGCGACGCCAAGCTCAAGGCGATCGGGCAACCGCGTTGCCGACGACGCCGCCGGCAATCGCTGCCCATCGACTTCGCCGGGGCGCTCGATGCGACAGCCCGCGACCACGAGCATGGTCGCGAGCGCCAGGTATCGGAGGTGCGTGCGCATCAGCCTCCGAAGTACACGCGACCGTCGGGCTGCACCAGCCAGCCGCGAATCGCGTTGAAGTGATAGTCAGTGCCCGCGCCGCGCACGCGCCGGAACACGTCGAGCGTGGGCTGCACGTAGCCTGTCTCGTCGATCGCCCGGCTCATGAGGTGCGCGGAGGCCCCATTCCACTTCCACATGTGCTCGAAGCGGACGTGCGCCATGGGCAACAGCGGACTCGTGAACTCGGCCTCCGTCCAGTTTCGGCCACCGTCCGTGCTCACGTCCACACGCGTGATCTTTCCTCGACCCGTCCAGGCAATCCCCGTCACGGGCCACCAGCCGGGCGCGGTGAGTTGCCGCGGGTACGCGGGCGACGTGATGATCGACTTGGCATCCATCACGAAGCTGAACTGCCGGCTGGTGCCGTCGGGCAACGGATCGGTGTACTTCACCGTTTCGTCCTTCGACATGTTGGGCTGGTCGATGGCCTCAAGCCGGCGGATCCACTTGATGTTCATGTTGCCCTCGAAGCCCGGCAGCAGCAACCGCGCGGGATACCCGTTGGGCATGCGCAGCGCCTCGCCGTTCTGTGCGTAGGCGATCATGGCGTCATCCATCATCTTCGCCATCGGGATGCTGCGCGACATGCGCGACGCATCGCCGCCTTCCGCCAGCACCCAGCTCGCCGCGTTGCGCACGCCGGCTTCCCTCAACAGCGTCGACACCGGTACACCTGTCCATTCCGAGTTGCTCGTGAGCCCGTCCACTTCCTGTGGCGACATTTCGCGCTTGGGTGCGCGATAGGCCGCGCGGCCGTTGCCGGAGCATTCCACAAAGCAGGTGCGGGTCACGGCGGGAAAGCGCTTCAGCGCCTCGAGCGAGAACACGAGGGGCCGGTCCACCAGCCCGTGTATGGCGAGTTCGTAATGCGCGGGGTCGATGACGGCGATGCCGTTGTGGTGCCGTTGAAAGTGCAGGTCGGAGGGAGTGATGGTGCCGAGCACGGACTGGAGCGGCGTTGACGTGGCACCCGTCGTGATGCCGAGGGGCGAGAGCGCGGGCGTCTCGAATGGGGAGCGGGTGCCGAGTGGTCCCGACGGCAGGCCGGGCACCGCGGATGGATCGGCGGGTACGGCGACGACCGATACGGGCTCGGTGCCACTTGTGGCAGCCACGACGGGTGGCTTGACGTGCTGCGCCTGCCCCGACACGCGGCCGGCCGCGACCGCACTCCCCACCACGCCCGCAGCCAGACCAATGGCGCGACGTCGCGAGATGGGCGCCGCTGCGCCAGGAACGATGTCGGCGTCGTGCGCGGGGATCGATTCGTCGGGCATTGGTTTCAATGTCCTCCACCTGTAGTGGAATGCGCCGCACCCGGGGCGGCGCCACTCTTGTTCACCGACGCCGGTGCAGGGACGATGCCCGCGGAGGGATTGGATCGCGAATACATGCTGCCCACGGGCGGCCGGTACGCAACGTGGCCCTTGGTGTCGTACGGTGCGTCAGCCGGTGCGCCCCCCAGGGGCCAGTCATTCTGCTTGCCCGGCGAGTCCGGCCGCAGGTGCGAATCGACGTAGGCGGCAAGGTCATACGCCTGCTGGTCCGTGAGCGAGCCCGGCTTGCTCTGCGGCATGAAATGCCGGATGAACGACGCTGCGCGTTCCTCGCGCGCCATGGACGCACCGATGCTGAATGACTTCGGCCCCCACAGCGCAGGAAACGCGGGTGGGTTACCCTGCCCCTGCGCGCCGTGGCACATCACACACGTGGTGGCGAACAGCGCTGCGCCGCGCGCGGTGTCGCCCGTAAGCTTCGGCATCTTCGGCATCGATTCGCCAACGACGTGGCGACCGACAGGCA
>JAYVNZ010000423.1:0-9998 GCA_043758185.1 Gemmatimonadaceae bacterium
GCGAGCGCCGTGAGCGTCAGCCCTGCAGCGCCAAACGTCAGCAGGTACACCGGCGACGGCGGCATCTTCGACACCGGGCTCGCCAGCGACTGGCTGAGCTCCTTGAGCAGCGGGTTACTCGGACGCACGATGGCGAGACCGTCAACGAGGACCTCGATGAGCAGCGCGAGCGCCACCAGCCACGTTGCGTATCGCAATAACAGGGTGCGAAGATCGCGACCGTCCCGCGCAGCCGCCCGCACATTCTGGCCCACGGCGCTTCCAAACAGATACGCGCCGAGCCACGGCATCAGTGGAAAGCTGTAGAACCACCAGCTGGTGTGGCGTGCGCCGACCAGCGCTGTGCGCACGGCGTCGAGCGCGGTGCCCTGCGAGTCGCCCGGTGAGGTAAAGAGAAAAAGCCAGGTCAGGACCATCAACACCGCGCCGAGCAGGATGCGATGGCGCCGAGACGTGCGGACGATGACGGTCGGCCCCAGGAGCAGGCACATTCCTATCGTGGTCGTGATCGGCAGCACGCGCAGCGCCTCGCCCGGCGTCGGCGCCATGTAATGGAACGCCGGGATCATCAGCAGGTGCGCCACGGTCAACAGCAGCAGGCCACGCTCCCGCAACTTGCCGGTGAAGCGCCGATACACGTCGGCATCGCCCGCGTACATGTATCCGAGCGTGATGCCGCTGACGAGAATGAACGTCGGCGAGGCTACCATGCTGATGGTGAGCAGCGAATCGAACGTGCGCGTCTCGCCGAGCCGCTGGACAGCTGACCAGGAGAAATGCGACAGGCACACGAGGACCATGGCCATGCCGCGCGCGGTGTCGAGCGCCGGCAACCGCGAGGCCGAGCGATCGACTACGCGCGCGGACACAGGACCTGACCTGGGTCCGGAAGCAACGGTGCACCGGGTCGATCCGTTGGGACGCGGCAACGTGACATGGGCTCGCATGTAGCTGAAGTAGCGATCGTCGCCGAACAGTGGCTGGCACAGACCTGCGTGCCGAGGAGGACAAGATAGCGACCGGCGCGCTGTCCGTTCGGTGTGTTTGGTGGCCACATACTACCACCCATTGCCGAGGAGCATACGACCGGTCATGTTGCCGCGCGCGGTCGCTGCTTGCCTCCGCACGTCGCTTTCCTCCGCTATACCACACCATGATCCATCTCCGGCGACGTCGCCTCGTACTCATCATCGCACTCGCTCCCGTCGCCCTTGGCTGCGGGCATCGTGAGGCCGCCAGCCTGTGCGAAGGGAACGGCGCGCCCGGTTCGGTCGCGCCCGCGACTGCGGTGCGCCGCGCGGCGCCGGACGCGGACTGGCCCACGTACGGCGGCAACGACGCCAACCAGCGGTACTCGCCCGTCGCGCAGATCGACTCGTCGAACGTCGAGAACCTCGTTCCGGTCTGCATGCACAAGGCAAGCATGGGGCTGGAGTCGCAGCAGAGCACGCCGGTGGTGCAGGACGACGCGCTGTTCTACACCCTCCCCTACGATGTGGTAGTCGCCGTGGAGCCCCGCACGGGGCGCGAGCTCTGGCGCTACGCGCCACGCATCGTACCGGATTCCATCGTCATCTGCTGTGGTCCGCACAATCGCGGCGTGGCGGTCGACAGCACCCACGTCTATCTCGCGACAATCGACGCGCGCCTCATTGCGCTCGACCGACACACGGGAGCCGTCGCATGGCAGGTGCGTGTCGCTGAACCCATCCAGGGCTACTCGTTCACCGCCGCGCCGCTCGTGGCCGCGGGCCACGTGATCCTCGGTACTGCCGGCGGGGAGTTCGGCATCCGCGGCTTCGTCGCCGCCTATAATGGCCGCACCGGCACGCGCGACTGGCGCTTCTGGACGGTCCCCTCGCCAGAGGAGGGCGGTTGGTGGGGCCGATGGGCGACCACCACCCCCGGCGGCGAAAACCTGCATCGCGACATCGCACGCGAGCACGCTGACAGTGCGAGGTGGGCGGATGCCTGGCGCACCGGAGGCGGGCCGGTCTGGATGACGCCGACCTTCGACGCATCGCTCGGTCTGGTGTACATCGGCGTCGGCAACCCGGCGCCAGACATCGATGAGTCGGCTCGACCCGGCGACAACCTGTACACCGCCTCCGTTGTCGCGCTGGACGTGGCGACAGGGAAACTCAAGTGGTACCACCAGCTTGTCCCGCACGACCGGTGGGACTACGACGTCGCCAATCCGTCCATTCTCGTCGACGTGACGACCAACGGCGCCACCGTGCCAGCGATCGCGCACGCCGCCAAGACCGGCTGGGTCCACGTGCTCGATCGGCGCACGGGGCAGCCCCTCGGCCGCTCCGAGGCGCTTATCCCGCAGAAGAACTTGTTCATGAGTGCCACCAAGGAGGGAATCGACGTCGCGCCCGGTGGCCACGGCGGCTCCAACTGGGCACCGTCCGCCTACTCGCCGCGCACTGGGCTGATGTACGTGCTGGCCAACCATGAGCCCTCACGATTTGTCCTCGTGCCCGCACCGCGGATCTTGAGGCAGGAGTGGTTCGGCGGGGAAATGAGTGTCGCGAAGGGGGAGAAGGCCTGGGGCGTCCTCAGCGCCGTCGACCTGGCCACGGGCAAGATTCGCTGGCGTATCCAGGATCGCAACCTCAAGAATTACAGCGGCGGGGTGATGGTCACAGCCGGCGACCTCGTCTTCTTTGGGGACACAGACGGCTACCTCAACGCGGTCGACGCGCGCACTGGTGCGCGTCGCTGGCGCCACCTCACCGGGCCAGACATCAACGCCGCGCCCATGAGCTTCAGCCGAGGTGGGCGACAGTACGTTGCCGTCGCCACGCGGAGCGCGCTCGTTGCCTTCGTCCTGCCCTAGGCCGCCCTAGGCCGTGATGCACACGATCGTCACGCAGGGCATCAACAAGCCGATTGACTGCCGCGAGCTTACGGGGGCTACCTAGAGACGCAGGTAACCGCGCGCAAAGACCTGGAGGGCTCGATACTCGAACTCCCCCCGCTCCTCACGGTACCACTTGAGGATGTGCTGGTGTCCGTTCCGGCAGCGCTCCTCGAGGAGCGGGGCGTGCATCAGGGATGCATGGCCCACGCGGTATTGGAGCACGATCTGGTTCACGAACGTGCCACCGAAGCGGCGAACGGCGCGGAGGAAGAAGTCCACGTCCTCGAGTGGCGCGGCGGGGGCGCGATAGCCGCCGAGCGGATCGATGTGCTCGCTCCGGATGAGACAGGCCGAGTTCACGAGGACGGTGGGCTGGTGCAGGAGTATGCTCGCGAGCCACAGTCGCGACTTCGAATCGCTTGCACGCTGCGCCCGACGCGCGGCGTCTTCGAAATAGCGCGTCTCGTGGGCCACGGCCTCCTCGTCTCCGAAAGGCTGCACGACACCGATCGCCACGCCCACACGAGGGTTCCTGTCGAGTTCCCCGACCAGTGCGGCGAAAGCGCCTGGCGCCATGCGGTCGTCGTCGTCGAGAAAATGGGCGTAGCGTCCGGTGATCCTTTTCGCACCGAGATTACGCGGGATAGCCGGCTTTCCTCCGCTCGGCTCCGGGTTCTTCAAATAGAGCACGCGCGGGTCGTTCATCGACGCGGGCACGTCGGCCGCCGAGCCTTCGGGGCTGTCGTCGACCACCAGGACTTCAAGCGTTTCGGGCTGGGCCAGCACGCTATGAATCGCCTCACGCAATAGCGAGAGGCGGCGAAATGTGGGAACGACGACCGAGACGCAGCGCATGAGCCCGAACCTAGACCAGCGTGCTGGACACGACAAGGCGTTCTCGATTTTCTACTCCCGACGCGTGCGCGAGAAGAACTCTAGTGTTTACGGGATCCAACTGATGCGCAGGTTCGAGAGCGAACTCTAGCGCAGTGTTTCAAGGGCTGTTAGCTTCCCGGGCCGAAAACGGACTGCGTTCGGACACGCATTCGGGCCCGCCCCCACATAGTCTCCCCATCCCCCGATGCCTCGTGTTTGTCTCCGAGACGTCTTCGTCACCGAGCGCGCCCGCATTAATCGTCGTTTCAGGTCAGTCCTGGCCATTCGTCGTATCCCTTACCCGTGGTGTGTGTTGAGGTTCAAGCCGCTGAAGCTCCTGTTGCCCGTTGCGTTCTTGCGTGTGTCGCTTGTCCATTGCAGCGACATCGGACCCACGGCACCAGAGGCGATTGTCACTGTTTCGCTCACGCCCCCCGCTGCGACCCTTCGCATCGGCGCGACGCTCCAGCTCAGCGCAACGGCGACAGCCGCGGGAAGCGTGTTTACTGGTGCCATTGCGTTCACCTCCGATAATCCAGCCGTCGTCAGCATCAGCACCGCGGGTCTGGTCCGCGCGCTTTCGATCGGCACGGCTTTGGTGAAGGCGTCAAGCGCATCGGGTGCGTCGGCAACCGCACTTGTCACCGTGATCCCCGGACTCCCGGCGAGCGCGACGAAGAGCGCGGGGGACAACCAGACAGCGCAGGTGGGGACGCCTCTCGCAATCGCTCCTTCGGTGACGGTTAGGGACTCGGTCGGTAATACGCTCTCTGGAGTGCCCGTCGCTTTTGCCGTGGCTTCCGGAGGAGGAGCCATCGCCGGCGGATCTGCCACGACAAACGCCAGTGGCGTCGCGACGGCCGGGACCTGGACGCTCGGGACCGTCGGCACGAATACGCTGGCCGCGTCGGTCAGCGGTCTGGCCGCTGTCACGTTCACAGCAACCGCGACGCCGGTGCCGCTTGGCGCATTGACGATCAGTGCGGGGAACAACCAGACGGCCATCGCGGGCGGCGCGGTCACGACGGCACCCTCCGTCCTCGTCACCAACACCGTCGGGCAGCCCGTGGCCGGCGTGAGTGTGACATTCGCCGTACTGTCGGGCGGCGGCAGCATTACCGGCGCGTCTGCCACCACCACCAATGCCGGCATCGCGACGGCCGGGACATGGACGCTCGGTGCTGCACCAGGCACCAACACCTTGAGCGCTTCCGTTGCCGGCCTTCCGAGCGTGACATACTCGGCAACTGGCACGGCGAGCCCCACGCTGGTCCTCAGCAGCAATGCTGTGAGCCTCTCGGCGCTGACTGGTAAGTCCATGGTGGCAATCACGAACGGTGGTAGTGGCACACTCAGCGGCGTATCCATCGGCAGCACGGTCTATGGCGCTGGGGCGGCGGGATGGCTCACCGCTTCACTGAGTGCCAATACGGCGCCGGCGAGTCTCACGCTTTCTGCCAGCGCCGATGGTCTTGCTGCAGCCTCATACACCGCAACGCTGACAGTCACTGCGAATGGATCCAACAGTCCACAGTCGATCACCGTCACGCTGACCGTGCTCGGACCATCGCGCCTGATCGTCAGCGTTCAGCCGCAAGGTACGGTCTCTGGTGTGGCATTGTCGCCGCAGCCCGTGGTCCGCGTGGTTGACGCCAACGGCCTTCCCACCATCGCTGCCGGCGTGGTGACAGCATTCATCTCCTCCGGCACCGGCACGCTGACCGGCACGACCAGGGTTTCCTTCGTCAATGGAGTCGCCACATTCACCGACCTCGGTATCGTCGGTAACGGCATCTTCAGTCTTGGCTTCAGCAGTAGTGGCATCACGGACGGCACGACGCTGCCGTTCTCGGTCGCAGCCATTCTGCCGACGCAACTCGCAGTCATCACGCAGCCCACCGGCGCAATCGCCAACACCGTCTTCACCACCCAACCGGTTGCCGAGATTCGTGACGGGAGTGGGCTGCGGGTGCTGAACGCGTCGTCCCCTGTGACGGTATCACTGGCGCCAGGCAGCACGGGCACAGGGGCACTATCAGGTACTGCCACCGTCAATGCCGTCAATGGGGTCGTCCGCTTCACCGATCTCAGGATTTCGACCTCGGGAAACTATTCGCTGCTGTTCACATCCCCAGGGCTCACGACGACGTCCTCGAATGCGTTTTCGGTGACACTCGCGCCTCCGACACAGCTCGGACTTGCGCAGCAACCGAGCGGGGGTGCGACCGGGAGCGTGATGGCGACCCAACCAATTGTGCAGTTCAACGACTTCTCTGGTGCCAGGGTTGTCGATGCAACGAACGCGGTCACCGCCACGCTGAATGGCGCCGGCGGCACGCTGTCCGGCACGACCACCGTCAACGCGGTGAATGGCTCGGCAAGTTTCACCAATCTCACGGTGTCCGGCGCCGGCAGTTATACCATCACCTTCAGCAGCGCCGGGCTGACGCCGGTGACGTCGAGCAGCGTCGTCATCACCGCGCTGCCCCCGACGCAACTGGCCCTCGGGACGGCGCCAGGCGGCGCTGCCACGGGGGCGCTGCTCTCGCCGCAGCCCAGCGTGCAACTGCGCGACGTGAACAGCAGCCTCGTCGCCAGTGCGACGAACCCGGTCACCGTGGCGCTCAACGGCGCGGGCGGGACGTTGTCGGGCACCACAACGGTGAACGCGGTGAACGGCGTCGCCAGCTTCAGCGATCTCCGAATCGCCGGGGTGGGTACCTACACGCTGACTTTCACGAGCGGCGCGCTGACTGCGGTCACGTCGGGAACCATCGGCATCACGACGTTGCCTCCCACGGCACTCGGCCTGACCACGCAGCCGAGTGGGGCAGTAAGCGGCGCCGTCTTCACCACGCAGCCCGTGGTCGTCGTGCGCGACGGCAGTGGGAGCACCGTGGCCGGCGCCTCGAATGCCGTGACCGCCGCAATCACGAGCGGGAGCGGCATAATCTCCGGCACGACGACCGTGAATGCGGTCACCGGCGTGGCCATTTTCACCGATCTGAAGATCACAGGGACCGGTGCCCAAACGCTGACGTTCAGCTCCATAGGACTCACGCCTGCGAGTACCAGCATTACGATCAACGCGGCGCCCGCGCCCGCGTCCGTGTCCTTCGGGACCCAACAGTCCACGCTCCTCCTTGGCGGTGCGAGCAGCACGACAGCCACGGTCAAGGACGCATCGGGAAACACGCTCACTGGCACGTCGCTCTCTTACACCAGCCGCACGCCGGGTGTTGCGACGGTCAGTGGCACTGGCGTCATCACCGGCGTCGCTGCTGGAACGTCCATCATCATCGTGAGCGTTTCGCCCACGATCGCAGACTCGCTGCTCGCGATCGTGATGGTGCCGGGAGGGCAAGTGCTCATCACCAGTCTCAACACGTTCGATGTTACGCAGGGATCGACAGTCACCGTGTCGGTATTCCTCGACATGAGGGCCAACACGAAGAAGCTCGCATCCGGCTCGGTGAGGGTGAACTTTGAGGTCGCCACGCTTGCCTATGTGAGTACGGCAGCGGGCGCGCAGTTCAGCCCAGTGAAGAATGAAACGAACGTTGGAACAGGTGTGCTTGACCTCACCTTCGCCGACGCGAGCGGTTCTAGTGGCCTAGTGGAAATCGCGAAGGTCACGTTCACTGCCAGGACGACAGCGGGAGCTACCGGAGCCCTCTCCCTCACATCGACGGAGCTCTCGGCATCCGACTTCAGCAATCTGCTGCCAACGACCACCCAGGTGAGTCGTCCGATCGTGCTGAAACCATAGGTTCTTTGATCCCAAGAGGCCGGAAAACCCGGCAGGAGTTGCAGTGCCTTTACCAAGACTGATTCAGGCGGCAACCGCCTTCGCGCTCTGTTCTGTCGCCGCATGTGCGCAAGGCGTCGATCACCTGGCGTCGCCGGTACCGGCGAGCGCGCCGGCGATGCCGAGTTCGGGAGCAACGGCATATATCACCGTGTCCGACTTGTCTCCGACGGTTGGTGACACGGTGATTGTCTCGCTTGCGATACTGGAAAGCGCGGGCAGTCAGGCCGTGGGCAGCTTCGCACTCCGCGTCGCGTTTGCGCAGGCAGGATTGCGTTACGTGGAAACGGTTCCACACAGCGAGGGCATGGTCGCCGCGAACGCGACCGACAGCACCGTAATGCTCGCTGGCGCATCGCTTGACGGATTCGCCAGCGGAACGCTCGCCAGGATGCGCATGATCGTCCTCGACGCCAGCGCGATTCGCTCGCTGGCGCTCAATGTGGTAGAGCTGAGTTCCATTCGCTTCGCAGACAAGAGCCGGTTTACAACGGTGGATCATTCGGTGTTCGCTCACCCACGGCTCAGAGATCTTCGGTGATGACCTCCGCCACGAAGTCGCATCTCTGGCAACGCCAGACTTCGTTTACCTTCACAATCCTCGTCCGGCGGCTCATCGTGGTCGCCACCCTCCTGCTGTTGCCGGGAGTGCTATCCGCACAGAGCGCAGGGGTGTGGGGCGATGTGAACGGCGACGGGCGCGTGAGCGCCGTCGATGCACAGGCAGTGCTGGCGTTCGTCGTCGGTCTCCCCTTGCCCGCGGGTTTTACCGCGGCCAACGGCGATTCCAACTGCAGCGCCTCCGTGACGGCACTGGACGCCCAGATCGTCCTGGCGTACGCCGTCGGCAATCCGACGACTCAATTCTGCGTTGGCAAGCAACGGACGGATATTGTCGCTGCCAGTGTGCAGCTGTTTCTCAGTTCGCCCAGCGTGATCGTCGGACACACGGTGGAAATGACGGCCACGGTGAAGAATGCCGCGGGGACAGTGATACCTACCGCCACGGTGGCATACGCCACAGACAATGCCGCCGTGGCGGCTCTCGGCGGGGTCGGGGAGATCAACGCGCTGAGCGCGGGCACCGTCAATATCTCGGCGTCGAGCGGCAGTGTGTCGGCAAGTACGACACTCACGGTCGCGGCACTCCCCATCACGGCCTCTTCGTGGACCTTCTGCGTGGCGGCGGGCAGCGTCTGCGATTTTGCCGGGTTGCGGCTCCTCCGGCTCGGCGCCTCGGCCGGTCCGTACGTGCAGCAGACGGCATTCCACCAGATTCCGTGCGCCCTCGCTTCCAGCGTTCCCGATGGCTTCGCGGGAGCGGATCCAGCGCCGGGCAGGGCGCAGCACTGCGACTACGGGCCCATTCTCACGACGGTGCTCAATAACCCGAGCCCCGGAATGGTGATCGCCGGCTCAACGGTCGTGGTACCCCTGGGCAGCCAGGGGACCAATCAGCAGCGCATCAGACCCACCGTCGAGCAGGCAATCGCTGTTCCGGACGAGGGCTCGTTCCGCACGACATGCGACTTCGCGATGATGTCGTTCGACGACCCCATCGTGTTCCCCAACCAGCCGGGCGCCTCGCATTTACACGCCTTCTTCGGGAATACGGCCGTGCGCGCAAGCACAACCGCCACGAGCGTTGCCTCCACGGGCGGCTCGACATGCATTGGCGGAATCGCGAACCGCACCGGGTACTGGGTGGCCGCCCTGGTTGACACGCTCACCGGGGATGTCCAGATCCCGGATCTCGGCATTTTCTACTACAAGTCCGGCTACAACATGGAGCCGGCTTCCATACAGCCCTTCCCCGTTGGGCTGCGGATGATCGCGGGCGACAAGACAGCGACGAGCGCGCAGCCGAACACCAACTGGAGCTGTCGCGACAGGTATGCGGGAGATTTCGCCTATATACCCACGAACTGTCCTTCGGGCGACTTCGTGCGGATGGAGGTTCAGTTTCCGCAGTGTTGGGACGGGGTGAACCTCGACTCGCCGGACCACAAGAGCCACATGGCGTTTCCAATCTCACGCAACCTGCCGCTGAAGAGCTCTTGCCCGTCGACGCATCCGATCCCCCTGCCCGCCATTACGGAAAAGTTCGACTATCCGGTAACAGGCAAGTTCCCGGCGCGGTGGCGTCTGACCTCTGACATGTACTCCTCGACCCTGCGTGGCGGTTTCTCGGCCCACGCCGACTGGATGAACGGATGGGTCCCATCGGTGATGCAGACGATCGTCACGAAGTGCATCAACAAGTCGGTCGACTGTCTTGTCGGGAACATTGGCGACGGGACGGAGCTCTATTAAGGCAGTGCCGCCGTGTATAGCGGCCGCGCGGTACTAGTGTAGTGACACAGAAATAGCTTTACTAATAGATATGAGAGTGGTATCTTGTTCTATGCCACTCCCGATACGTGTGACGATGCTGCGCCGGGGCGA
>JAYVNZ010000424.1:0-21314 GCA_043758185.1 Gemmatimonadaceae bacterium
GCCACCGCGGCGACTTCGGCGACGCTGGGGGAGTACTCCTTCAACGCTCCACAGGCAAGCAGCGCGCCCGAAGCGCCCTGGACAACAACGTAGTCGTCAATGGCGAGCGCGATCATCTCGGGCGATCGCGGCAGCATTTGCCCCTCGCGCGCAAACACATTGTTCAATCGCGAGATGGCGGCAGCATCCTGCGGGCGCGCTCGGCGCACGAGCAGGTCTGGCGCCATCTACAGGACCTCCTCGAGGATCTGCAAGCCGCGTAGCAGTTCCTCCTGTGTGCTCACGAGCGGTGGCAGCATGCGAACGGTATAGTCGCCAGCCGAACACACAAGCAATCCACGGCCCAGGGCTTCGCTCACAACATGAGCCGCCGTGCCCATGACGTCGATTCCCCAGATCAGGCCGACACCACGAACCTGCCGAATACGGCTCGTGCGATGCGCAATGTCATTGAGCTGCTTGCCGAACCAGGTGCCCATCTCACGAACGTGTCCAAGCAACGCCGGATCGGACAGGCGATCCAGCACATGGAGTGCAACCGACGTCACGAATGGACCGCCGCCAAACGTCGTACCATGATCGCCCGGCTTGATGGTGGAGGCGATCGCGTCCGTCATCAGGATAGCGCCCATCGGCAGGCCACCGGCAATGGGCTTGGCGAGCGTCACCATGTCCGGCACGATCCCCATCTGCTCGTACGCGAACAGCGTTCCCGTGCGGCCCATGCCGCACTGGATCTCATCCAGGATCAACGCAATGTTCCGCGACGCGGTCACGGCGCGCAGCTCGCGGAGGAATCCTGCGTCCAGCACACGCACGCCTCCTTCCCCCTGCACCGGCTCGACGATCAGCGCGGCGACCGTATCTTCGCTCAACGCAGCGTCGAGTTCCGCAAGGTCGCGCTCGAAGATGGAAATGCCTGGCGTGAGCGGACGGAAGGGGAGCCGGTAACCTGGCCGATCCGTTGCGGCGAGGGTCCCGAACAGGCGCCCGTGAAACGCGCCGCGTAGCGCAACGATTTCGTGTTTCGCGTCTCCAAGCGTGCGCGCCCAGCGGCGCGCAAACTTGAAGGCTCCTTCGTTGGCTTCCGCGCCGGAGTTACAGAAGAACACCTTGTCCGCAAACGACCGCGACACGAGCGCGGACGCCAGGCGCTCACCCGGAGACGTGCTGTAGAGGTTGGACGTGTGAATCAGTCCGTCCACGGCAGCGTGCATCACGGCCTTGAGCCGCGCGTCATCATAGCCCAGGGCGTTCACCGCAATGCCACTCACGAAATCGAGGTACGCCTTGCCCTCGGCGTCGTAGAGATGCACTCCGCTTCCCCGCACGAATTCCACGGGGGCACGCTTGTAGGTGCCCAGGATCGCGCTGTCGAAGGGGGCGGGAAGTCCCGCGGTGGGAGCCTGCGCGCTTCGCGCGGTGGTGTCCGTCATTGGCTTCATGGTTGGTGCCGTCATGTGCATACGCTCCCGACTCGAGTCAACATGGTACCGCGCTCCCGATCTGCGATGGCATCGATGTCGGAGATCCTGACGCGCTGCACGCCGCCATCCAGCGCCGCAAGCGCCGCCTGGAGCTTCGCCGCCATTCCTCCCTGTGCCGTGCCATCATCGATAAGGCGCTGAGCATCGTCCACGGAAAGGCTCCCCAGTGCGACACCGTCCCGCAGCACGCCGGGCACGTCTGAAACCAGCAGGAGTTCCACCGCATCCAGCGCCACCGCAATCGCGGCAGCAGCATCGTCCCCATTCACGTTGAGCGTCGCTCCGTCAGCGGCGCTCGCGCAGCGGCTCACCGGCGAAAGCACCGGCAGGTATCCGCCATCGAGCAGGTGCTGCAGCAGGGCTGCATTGACCGAGACCGGAACACCGACATACCCGAACTGCTCCGCATCCAGGGGCATGGCCTGGAGCAGGCCGGCATCTTCACCCGACAGGCCGAGTGCAGGTGCGCCTGCGTCGACGAGGGCGCTGACGAGCCGCTTGTTCGCTGAACCGGACAGTGCCATGCGGATGATCTCGAGATCCAGCCGACTCGTTACGCGGCGGCCCCCCTTGAACTCCGGGGCGGCACCATGGAGCCGCTGCAGCATGCTCACTTCATCCCCGCCACCGTGCACGACCACGAGCGAGCCGGGCGTCGCGCGTGCTGCCGACGCGAGTGTGGTCGCCAGTGCCGGATCACCTTGCGGGCGCCCGCCCACCTTTATCACGCGCGTCATGCCGGCAGTCCCGCACATTCGTCCAGTTGGCACATGATGTTGGCATTCTGCACCGCCTGGCCCGCGGCACCCTTCATGAGGTTGTCGATGGCGGAGGTCACCAGCATGGCGGGGGCGCGTGTGCCGGCGATCATCGTCGCGGTCATGCGCACGACATTGCGATGGACGACATCGCGCAGGCGTGGTTGTTCGCCCACCACCTCAATGAATGGTTCGTCCTTGTACGCGACACGAAACGGTTCCGTGGCGTCATCGAGGGCGCGCACGAGCGGCACGGTGATGGATGACAGGATGCCACGCGCGACGGGCAGCAGGTGCGGGGTGAAGACGAGATCCGCGTGCGCTGCCCCGAGCGACGACATCGTGGCGAGCATCTCCGTGAGGTGGCGATGCGTGTTGCCCACGCCGTACGCGCGATAGTCCTCGCTCACCTCGGCAAAGAGCAATTCGCGCTTGGGCGAGTTTCCCGCCCCGGTCACGCCGCTAGCCGCGTTGGCTATGATCAACGCGCCAGGTGCCACGAGTCCAGTCGACACCAGCGGTGCCAGCGCAAGCAGGATGGACGTCGGGTAGCAACCTGGGTTGGCGATGATCTCGGCGGACGCAATGGCCGAGCGCGTTGCGCTGCCCAGCTCTGGCATACCATAGACGGCCCTCGCCGCGGCATCGCCGTGACCAGGGCGGAAATCGCTCGAGAGGTCGACGACCCGTGCACCGGCCGCCCGAGCGCGTTCCACCCAGGTCATCGACGCCCCATGCGGCAGCGCGCAGAAAACGATTGCTGCATCGCCGAGCTTCGCGTCATCCGAGGCGATGAACGTGATGTCTCGGCGGCCCGCACGCACGGTCTGTCCGCGTTGCTCGTTCGCGGTGGCGAAGGCAAGCGAAAAGACGGGATGGTGTGCAATGATCTCGCACAGCGCTCGTCCGGCGTAGCCACTGGCGCCAAGGACGCCCACGGGGATCGTATTCACACTCTAATGCATAATCATGCATTCGCCTCTGGTCAATACCCGGCGCAACCCCTATGCTGTGCTTTCGCACGACGAACCAGGGGACATCGATGACCAGGAAGCAAGGTCGACAGGCCGCGATTCGCGAGCTGGTGTCGACGCATCAGGTGGGCAGCCAGGAGGAGCTTCGCCAATTGCTCGTCGAGCAGGGCGTGGACGTGACCCAGGCGACCCTGTCCCGCGACATCCGGGACCTGGGTCTTGCACGGGTGTCCGTGGAGGACGGTGTGCGGTACGTGGTGCCTGCTGCCGTCGCGGGCGACGAGGACAAGCCCCTGCTCGGCAGCCTGCTGCCCCAGCTGTTCTCGCGCGTCGATGGGGTGGGGGAATTGATCGTCCTCCACACTGTGCGAAGCGGTGCGCAGCCGATTGCGGAAGCCATCGACCAGGAGGACTTTCCCGAAGTCCTGGGCACCATCGCGGGCGACGATACGATCCTGATCGTTACACGGTCGGCTGAGGCACGCCAGGCGTTGACGCGCCGACTCCTCGAGTTGGCCGGAGAGGCGTGACTGCACGGCTGGTCTCGCCGGGGCGAGAGGGTTGACGTGGGTGGCGTTTCTGTGTAAATATGCAGGAGTTCTGCATATCTTATCTCAGGAGCATCATGCCTCGCACTATCGTTCTCGCCTATTCGGGCGGACTTGATACATCGATCATCGTTCCCTGGCTGCGCGAGCACTACGATGCGCGCGTGATCTGTGTGGCCGCTGATATCGGCCAGGGTGCAGAAGAACTGCGCGGAGTGCGCGAAAAGGCGCTGGCATCAGGTGCCGAGGAATGCTATGTGGAAGACCTGCGCGAGGAGTTCGTGCGCGACTTCATCTTCCCCACGCTGCGCGCGGGTGCCATCTACAACCGCAAGTACCTCCTCGGCACCGCCATGGCGCGTCCGCTCATTGCCAAGCGTCAGGTGGAAGTCGCGCATCGCGTTGGTGCCGATGCCCTGGCCCATGGCTGCACCGGCAAGGGGAATGACCAGGTGCGCTTCGAGATGACCTTCGCGACGCTCGCGCCCGAGCTCCCGGTCATTGCGCCGTGGCGCGAGTGGGACATTCGCAGCCGCGAGGATGCCATTGACTACGCCACGGCCAAGGGGATCCCGATCGCTGCCACGAAGGAAAAGATCTATTCACGCGATGCCAACCTGTGGCACCTCAGTCACGAGGGCGGCAACCTCGAGGATCCGAACTCTGCGCCCAAGGCGGACATGTTCATGCTCACCGCTGACCCGACCGGCGCTCCGGACACCCCGGAGAATGTCGTGATCGGGTTCGAGCACGGCACTCCCGTGTCCGTCAATGGCGCGGCGCTCGGCCCATTCGCGCTCGTGTCTGCACTCAATGCGATTGGCGGCAGGCATGGCGTGGGGCGCATCGACCTGGTGGAAGACCGCATGGTGGGCATGAAGTCCCGTGGCGTGTACGAAACGCCGGGTGGCACGCTCCTCTACACGGCGCATTCCGAGCTCGAGCAACTCGTTCTCGATCGCAAGACGCTCGCGGCCAAGGATCTCATTGCGCCGCGCTACGCCGACCTGGTGTATGAAGGACGCTGGTGGACCATCGAGCGCGAGGCGTATGACGCATTCGTGAACGTCACCCAGGCGCGCATCACCGGCACGGTCACCTTGCGGTTGTACAAGGGTGGTATGCAGGTGGTCGGCCGCCAGAGCGAACAAGCGCTTTACGACGAACGCTTCGTGACCTTTGGCGAGGACGACGTCTACCAGCAGAGCGATGCGGCAGGGTTCATTCGATTGTTTGCGCTGCCTGCGCGAGTGCGGGCCATCAAGGATCAGGAGCTCGCGGCCGCGAAGTCTGTCGTGGGCGAGGGAGTCGTGCCGGTGAATGAACTCACCGCCGTCTGACGTGGCGATCCCCACGGCTGAGGCAGCGGCGTCACACAAGCTGTGGGGGGGGCGCTTCGGCGCCGGCCCCACGGCGGCCTTCGATGCACTCAACAATTCGATTGGAGTCGATTTCAGGCTCTGGCCGTACGATGTGCGACTGTCCAAGGCGTGGGCGGTGGCACTCTGGAACGCCAACGTGCTCACGCTCGAGGAGAGCAGGGCTATCGAGAGCGGCCTCGATGTTGTCTCCGCTCGACTCGACGCCGGGGAGCAGCCGCTTGCCTCCGACGAGGACGTTCACACACTCATCGATCGCTTGCTGCATGACGCCGTAGGCGCCGTTGCCTCCAAGCTCCACACCGGACGGAGTCGCAACGACCAGGTCGCAACGGCCACCCGATTGTGGACCATGGATGCGTGCCAGCGCCTCGATGCGGCCGTGCGGACGCTTCAACAGGGGCTGCTCGACAAGGCTCGCACGATCGAATCTGCGCTGATGCCGTCGTATACCCACATGCAGCGCGCCATCCCGGTGTCGGGCGCGCATTGGCTGCTCTCTCACTTCTGGCCCCTGGAGCGCGATCGCACGCGCCTGAAGGCCGCGCAGCGATCCGCTGGCGTCTTGCCGCTCGGCTCCGGTGCCGTTGCGGGCTGTGCCTATCCCATCTCCCGTGTCTTGTTGCAGGGCACTCTGGGCTTTGACGCCATCTCGCCCAACTCGATTGATGCCGTCAGTGATCGCGATTTCATCGCGGAGGTATTGTTCTCCTCCACCATGATCGGCATCCACCTTTCGCGGCTTGCCGAAGACCTCATTATTTATGGGTCCAGCGAGTTCGGCTTCGTGCAGTTCGGTGAAGGCTACACGAGCGGCTCCAGCATGATGCCCCAGAAGCGAAATCCGGACGCGCTCGAACTCGCGCGTGGGTCAGCCGCACGCATGATGGGGAATCTCACGGCGTTATTGGCAACGCTCAAGGGCCTCCCAACCAGCTACAACAAGGATCTTCAGGACGACAAGCGGACGCTCTTCGACGCCACTGACACATTACTCCTCGTGCTGCCGGCAGTCGCGGGAGCGCTCGGCGAGTGTTCGTTCCGGACGGAACGCATGCACGCGGCGCTGTCGAGTACCATGATGGCGACGGATCTTGCGGACTACCTCGTGCGCAAGGGTGCCACCTTCCGCGAGGCACACGGCGCTGTGGGGAAGCTGGTGCGTGAGAGCGAGTCGACGGGGCTGGAATTGCAGGCGCTTCCGGTCGCATCGTTTGCCGCGGCCCATGCGCTGTTTGGCCCGGACGTCATGCACGCGCTGAACCCCGCGCAGTCGGTGTTGCATCGCGAAGTGGAAGGCGGCACGGGCCCTGTGGCCGTGCGCGCTCAGCTGGATGCGGCGCGGGCTGCCTTGCTGCCGATGCCGACACCGCGCTCCACGAACGCGGCCGTCTAGCGCGCCGGCTGCGCGCGCTGCGGTGCAGGAACGTACAACACGTTGCTGGGACGCACGACGCCGGTCGGGTACCGCCCGGACGGCACCTCGACCGTGTCGCGCCGGAATGCCCGGATGACTACCGGGTTTCCCGATCGGGCTGTTTCCATCACGTGCACTCGCGTCCGCCCGATTGCAACGCGATCTGGTCCCGATGAACTCCAACGCGCATCACGCGCTCAATCGACTCCAGGCGAATCTCTTCTACATGACGCAATGATGCAAGCGTCAATGTCGATGACATGGCTGCGCATGATTGCCGTGCGCAGCCTGCCGAACGCGTCGCTCGGCTCAACCGTGCGAAGCAAACACGTGTGATTGACCACCTGTCGCGAAGGCGATGACGTCGAAGCGATCGGGTGTGCCACCCGTCTCCATGCCCGGCGAACCCGCTGGCATGTCAGGTACAGCGAGACCCAGTACCGCCTTCGGCCTCGTTGCGAGCAGGCGCTTCACGTCGGCCGCTGGCACATGTCCTTCGATCAGGTATCTGCCCGCAACTGCCGTGTGACAGGCGCGTAGTGAAGCGGGGATCCCCAGGCTGTCCTTGAGCGCCGCCATGTCGCCGCGATCCTTCACCGCCGGGGCAAAGCCGTTGGAGGCGAGGTGTGTCACCCATTTCCTGCAGCAACCACACGAAGGATCCTTGTAGACCGTCACCGGAATCGATGCCGTGACAGCAAGGGCATCCAACGGGTGAAGCGCCTGGATGACCCATCCGCCAACGAATGCACTCACGACCGACGCAAGCCAGGAACGTCGTGTCCTCTCCACTCTGTCCTCGATCATCTCACCCTCCCGGGTTCCGTGTGCGGGCGTCGTGTTCACCGCATGCCCCACGTCATGGTGTTGGTTCTGGAATGACGCTCACGCCCATTGGTGTTGGGCGAATCTTGCTCCGGCGGCCACGCTTCTTCTGTGCATACAGTTCGGCGTCGGCACGCTCCATCGCGTCACGGAGGGGCAGGGCCGGGTCGAGCGGGCTCGCCCCCACGCTCGCCGTCACCACGTACGGCAATCCCGTCGGCGACTGCGTGGCAATGGCCGCGTCGAGACGCGAGGCAATCAGTTGGCTCGCCTCCTTGCTGCCATCCACCATCAGTGCCACGAACTCGTCGCCACTCCAACGCGCAACGATATCCGTCTCCCGAAAAATACTGCGCAGCGCAGTCGCAACCTGGCGAATGGCGGAGTCACCGGCGGCGTGACCGTGCTGGTCATTGATCTGCTTGAGCCCATCCAGGTCCGCAAACACCACCACAGGCGTGCGACCATGCCGGCGAGCGCGCGCCAACTCCTGCTCGGCGAACAGTGAGAAGGCGCGTCGGTTCTGGAGACCCGTGAGATCGTCCACCAGCGCCAGTGCATGCAGGTCCCGTTCATAGCGCAGCTGCGCCGTGATGTCGCGCGCCAGCAACACCATGGCGGGCTTGTCGTGGTACACGCACGGGCTGGATGCCACCTCGACGTCCACGATGCTGCCTGTTGCACCAAGCATTCGCGCGCGCACGCGTGGTGCGCGATCAGAGGAGGGAGCCGTTGGCACGTTCCCATCCTCGACGAAGGCCGAGCGCGACTCCGGATGCACGAAATCCGTGAGTGGTCGTCCCACCAGGTCGTCTTCGGAGGGAAGCCCCAGCAAGTCTGCGGCGGCGGGATTGGCAAAGAGGATCGCCCCACGAGCATGCACGAGGACTGCGTCAGGCAGGAGGACGAGTAGCTGTCGGTACCGAGCTTCCGTCTCGCGCAGTGCATGCAACTGTCGTCGCGCGCCCATGCGGCTGATGACGAGAACAGTTCCCAGCAGGAGCGCCACGCCAAGGGTAAGCCACAAGACCCACCCCGGCATCTCCCGTGGTGCCGCGCCGACGTGCACGTCAGCAGCGTCGCGCGGAATGATTTGCCAGACGACGGGATCGCCGGTGTTGTCCTGGTAGGACGTCACGATGCCCGTGACCACGAGGCTGTCCTGATTCCGCACAGTGGTCAGGTCAATCGGTGCACCGTGGTTTGCTGGTACCCAGATCGTCAGCGATCCGCGGCCCGTCGACGATGCGTCGCGCAGGCGCAGCCACTGCCCGCCCTCGCTGTGCCCGAATCCCGCAACGCGGCCGTGCACCTGGACGAGTTGTCCAGCATGCTGGGCGAGCGACGGTGGGTCTATGGCAAGCAAGTGCGGGGCAATCACCCTCCGGGATCCGGGCACGACCTGCACGGCATCAGCGGCGAGTTCCAGGTTGCCGCGATACATCTTGAGTACCCCGGTGGCGACGACACTGTCCCCTTCCTTGACGTTTGCCTGCAGCGTGCGCGAGAAGAGGCGAATGCCAGCCGTAGCGTCTTCGATTGCCACGTCAAAGGAGCTCGCCTGCAGCTTGCCAGCCGCGACAACGGCCCGTCCCGCAATCCTGACAACGCGGTCGGTGTCGCGATGCACGATGGCATCGGCAATCGAACGCCTCACGGGCGCAGGTGCGACTGCCGGAAGTTGTGCGACCGCCATCGTCCATGGAGTGGCCACTGCCCCCATGCACACGATGGCCAGTGTGTACGAGCGTCCGCGCATAGGTAGGTGGAAGGGTGGAACTGCACGCATCAGGTCACAGAGCGGCCGTACTGGTTATCAACCTAAGCGCCCCGCTCGCGTTCGTCGATCATGATTCCACGCACTGCACGTGGGGTCGGCTCGTCCGCTGTCGTCACGCGTTATCGCGTGCGCGACACTGCACACAGGTGCCGCTGCCACCGATATCTGCAATCAAGCGGCGCAGCCACGACCCGTGCAGGTGTCGGTAGCACAGGATGCGACGACACCGGGGACAGACCCCTCCCTTGATCAGGTCGACGCGGCCGCTGCATTGATCGCAGTCCGTCGAGACCTGTGAACTGCGAAATATCTCGTACTTGCCCATGTGCCATGCAAGATGAGCAGTCCGGCGACGATCGCAAAGGCTTTGTACATTGCCGTCCATGGTTCCCGCTGCCGCACGATCCCCGGTATTGCCCATCCATACGGTGTTGCCCGAGCTGCGAGCGGCGCTTTCTAAAGGCACTGCGGCCGTGCTGCAGGCGCCGCCCGGCGCCGGCAAGACGACTGGTGTACCACTCGCGCTCCGCGGAGAGGACTGGCTTGGCGACCGGCGCATCGTGATGCTCGAACCACGTCGAGTGGCGACGCGCGCCGCGGCTCGCCGCATGGCCTCCACACTCGGTGAGTCGGTGGGCACGACAATCGGTTTTCGCGTTCGCGGAGAGACGCGCGTCGGCCCCGCCACACGCATCGAGGTGGTAACCGAGGCAATCCTCACACGATGGCTCCTGTCTGATCCGCTGCTCGAAGAGGTGGGACTCGTGATTTTCGACGAATTCCACGAGCGCAGCCTCAATGGGGATGTCGGTCTCGCTCTCGCGCTTCAGACGCAGGCGCTCGTTCGTCCCGACCTGCGTCTGCTCGTGATGTCTGCAACTCTCGACGGTGACGCTGCAGCAGAGGTGCTCGGCGGAGCGCCCATCATCACGAGTACAGGGCGACACTATCCCGTGGCCCTTCGCTATCGGCCGCCTCGGCACGGCTCCCGGTTGGAGGACAGCGTAGCGAGCGCGGTACTCCACGCGCTCGCCAACGACGAGGGCAGTGTCCTGGCATTCCTGCCGGGTGCGGGGGAGATCCGGCGATGTTTGTCGGCGCTCGAACGCGCGCAGTTGCCGGATGATGTGCGGCTCCTTCCCCTGTTTGGTGCGCTCGGCGCCCGGGAGCAGGATGTCGCCATTGCACCCACGCCTGATGGTGAGCGCAAGGTGGTGCTGGCCACCTCGATCGCGGAAACGAGCCTGACCATCGATGGCGTGAGTATCGTCGTGGATGGCGGGTTTACACGCACGATGCGCTTTTCGCCACGATCGGGATTGTCGCGACTCGACACCGTGCGTGTGTCGCGCTCGGCAGCCGATCAGCGCAGCGGGCGCGCAGGTCGCACCGCACCCGGCGTGAGCTACCGGCTGTGGATGCCCGAGGAGGACGCGCATCTCGTTGATCGCGCGCAGCCAGAGATTCTGGAATCGGACCTTGCGTCCGTCGTGCTCGACCTGGCGCTCGCCGGTGTGGAACAGCCTGAGACACTCCGCTGGATCGATGCGCCACCTCCACCATCCGTGGAGCGCGCACGGCAACTGCTTCGGCATCTGGGTGCGTTGGATGGCGCGCATCGGATTACCGAACATGGTCGGGCGATGGCATCGCTGGGGCTGCATCCCCGGCTGTCGCACATGCTCATTGCGGCGCAGGCATTGGCTCTTGGTGCCGCTGCCTGCATCGTGGCCGCGCTTCTGGAAGAGCGGGACATCCTGCGTCGTCACGCGACTCCGGCGGAGGTCGACCTGCGGCATCGCATCTCGATCGTTGCGAACGTAAACGATGGCGAGCGCCGAACGGATGTCGATGCGGATGCCGTGCGACGCGTGCGTGACCAGAGTCGAACCTTGCGCCGTTTGCTGCGTGTCGAGGACGACGAGCTGGTTGACCCTGAGTCAGCTGGACAACTGCTTGCGCTGGCCTATCCTGAGCGAGTTGCCCAGCGTCGCCCCGGTGGGGGTCATCGCTACCTCCTCCGGAATGGATCGGGTGCGGTACTCGGTGACGCCGGATCTCTTGCCCATTCCGCATTTCTGGCTGTTGCCGACCTTGACGGCAAGTCGCCTGACTCGCGCATCTATCTCGCCGCGCACCTCGAGAAGGCTGACCTGCTCGCGATGTTCGCTGGTGAAATCGAGCGACATGACGCGGTGGGATGGGATCGAACCGCAGGCACGGTCACCGCCATCCGCCAGGAGCATCTTGGTGCCATCATCTTGCGCCAGGTGACGATACCGGATCCGGATCCTGTCGCGGTCACGAATGCACTCCTCGACGCCGTTGCACGGAACGATGGCGTGAACCTGTCGTGGCCGACGTCCGCCGTAGGGCTCCGACAGCGGATCAGCTTCGCACGCTCACTGGACGCAGCGTGGCCCGATGTGGGGGACGCCGCGCTCGCGGCAACACTCGACAAATGGCTGCGGCCGCACCTGGCGGGCGTGCGCCGAGCGTCGGAGGTCGAAGCACTGGACTTGTACAATATCGTGCTCGGCTTGCTCTCTCCGCAGCAGCGACGCCAGATCGACGTCATTGCACCAACCCACCTTGTCGTCCCAACGGGCAGCCGTATTCCTGTCGACTATGGAGATGTGTCTGCACCATCTGTGTCAGTGCGTCTTCAGGAGATGTTCGGGTGCGCGGAAACGCCACGCGTCGGTGCCGGGCGCGTGGACGTGACGCTTCACCTGCTGTCGCCCGCACACAGGCCGGTGCAAGTCACGCGGGACCTGGCTGGTTTCTGGCGCACGTCGTACTTCGCCGTGCGCAAGGATCTTCGGGGCCGCTATCCGCGTCACGAATGGCCGCTCGACCCCCTTGCTGCCACCCCTACGACTCGGCCCAAGCGCAGGGCCACGTAGGAGCGATCGACTGGCTCAGAATGCAATGCCAAATGCGATCGGTACGAATTGGTAGTGTGTGCCCTCCGCAGCAGTCCCCAGCATCATGTGGTAACGCGCCTCGACGAACGTGCTCAATCCAGTCAGCGCGAACCGCAGCCCCACACCGCCGTTGACGCCGGCAACAGTTTGCTGGGTGGCATATCCGGAGGCACCCGAGCCAGCGCTTCGACTGTACGCACCAACGCCGGCTATCAGGTACGGCGCATCACGCGTGGTACCCACGTTGAAAATGGCGTTGGCGGTTCCGGTGATGAGCCGAACGGTTCCTGCACCGCCCTTGGATCCCAACTCATTGTATGCCAACTCGAGGCGAGCACCGACGGGAACAGCGGCTCCTCCCAGCTCAACGCCCAGGGCGGCGTTGTATCCAATATCCGTGACGTCTCCAAGTGATCCGACTGGAACGGTTGCTCCACCTGCCACGATGAACGCCCCCTGCGCTCCGGCCCATGTGGCGTGCACAAGCATCGCAAACGACAGGTATAGTAGGGATCTGGTGATGATTGAAGGGCTTCTCTTGCCGCCGTCACGAATTGTCATAAATTATCTAGTGCTATAGGAACAATTAGGAAATAGAAGATAAATGAATTGTACTTTTTAATTAGGAACATTGTCTGCGATTTTATACTGTTGCCATTGCATCACTTGCGATTGACGCTCCAGTGCGGTGGACAGACAACGTCCTGTCGCAATTCAACATTCCTGATGTAATCTCAAGTCGACGTGGTGTGGCTCGCAAGCTGCCGCACAGTGCCATCGTTCGACTGGCGATCGTGAGGCTATTGCATACGGAGTTCGGGATTGGCGTTGGCGATGCCATTCGGCTTGCTGCCGCCTTGTTGGACTCCGAACATGCCGGTGTCGTTGAAAGCGCACATCTCACGCTCAGTGTTAGCCGGCTCGGCATCGAGCACAGCGTGAACTCCCGACTCGCGGACGCCCTGGAGTCGTCACCGAATCGTCCCCGCGGGCGTCCGCCAGGCAGGGCCCGTCCCTAGATAACCCTGTACCCTACGGAAGTTGCTCGACGGACTTCACGAAATACTGCGTATCCCCGAAGCACGAGGTGGGCACGCCTCGATGCTCTTCATACGTCAGCGAAACGTGACCTCCCATATGCCGGGTGATCTCTTTTGCCACGCTGTCATCGCGGACGCTGAACAGGAACCGTTCCTGTGCCGCACCCGGCAGGTTGACCATGGCAAGCTCGCCTTCCCACGTCTTGCAGAGCCAGCCCTTCTGGGAAAATTTCTGGATGTAGCCGGCCCGGTTTCCTTCGGAGTAGTGCCAGTGCAGGGCGAGGAAGATCCAGGAGCACAGCAACAGCAGTGGCAGGACGACAATCCCAGCCAGGATCGCCACCCAGCGTGATCGGCGCGGCCGTGGCGTTTTGGCGGCCGTCGCGCGATCCCCTGCCTGCGCATCCGGCACCGGTCCATCCTCGTTTCGGTCATTCGATTGGTCGATGCTCATCGGTCTCCGGGGTATTCGTCATGCACTTGGCATGGGCCGCAGGGAGTCCGCTGCCTTGGCCAGAACCTACGCGCACTGCACTCTCCACGCACCTGCGGAATCGCAGTAGCTTTAGCTGTCCCTCACCCGCACTCGCCGTGTCTTTCGCTCCGCGCAGGCCCACTGCAACCGCATTGATCGGATCTGTGCACGTCGGATCGGCGCATCCGATCGTTGTGCAATCCATGACGAACACCGACACGGCGGATGCTGCGGGCACGGCGGCACAGGTGGCAGCGCTCGCGGAGGCAGGGTCGCAGCTCGTCCGCATTACGGTCAACAATGACGAGGCGGCGGCAGCGGTCCCCGAAATTGCCAGCCGGCTTGCAGACCGTGGGGTCATCGTGCCCCTCGTTGGCGATTTTCACTACAACGGGCACCTGCTGCTCGCGAAGTATCCCGCGTGCGCACGCGCCCTGGCCAAGTACCGAATCAACCCGGGCAACGTCGGAGGCAAGCGCCGCGACGAGCACTTTCGCACCATCGTGCAGATCGCCGTCGATTGCGACAAGCCCGTGCGCATAGGCGTGAACTGGGGGTCGCTCGACCAGGATCTCCTCACGGAAATGATGGACGAGAACGCCGCCGCTGCCGCGCCGCGCACCGCGAAGGACGTATACATCGAGGCGATGCTGGCCTCTGCACTGCGCTCTGCGGAAATGGCCGAGGCGGTCGGGCTGCGCCATGATCAGATCCTGATCTCGGCCAAGGTGTCACACGTGCCCGACCTGGTGGAAGTGTATGGCCGTCTTGCCGCGCGGTGTGACTATCCACTGCACCTTGGGCTGACGGAGGCGGGGATGGGCATGAAGGGGCAGGTGGCGAGTGCCGCCGCGCTCGCGATTCTGCTGGCGCAAGGCATTGGTGATACGATTCGCGTGTCCCTCACCCCGAAACCGAACGGCGATCGCTCCGAGGAAGTCCTCGTTGCACAGCAGATCCTTCAATCCCTCGGCTTGCGGAGTTTCGCGCCCCAGGTCACCGCATGCCCTGGCTGCGGGCGGACGACGTCCACCTTCTTCCAGCACATGGCGGAGGACATCCAGACCTACCTGCGCGAGCAGATGCCACTGTGGAGGACGACGCGTCCCGGCGTCGAGACCATGAATGTTGCCGTCATGGGCTGCGTGGTGAACGGGCCTGGCGAATCCAAGCATGCCAACCTCGGCATTTCGCTCCCTGGTACCTTCGAGGATCCCAAGGCGCCCGTGTACATGGATGGCAAGCTTCTCACCACGCTCAAGGGTGACCGCATCGTGCAGGAGTTCCTCGTGATTCTCGAGGACTATGTCGCGCGGACCTATCCCTCCGGTGAGCTGGCTGGCGTCTGACGGAATCAGCGCCCCTTTTCCTCCAGTCGCTCGGCAACGTCGCGCAGTTCATCCATGATTGCCGCCGCGAATCCCACCTCGCGCAACCGCTCATAGACACGGCGATACCATCGCACCGTGCCGATGCGCCCAACGTTGAAGCGCGACCACACGGTGTCGGGGTCCAGGGTTCGATTGAGATCGGCCAGGATGGAACTGCCGTTGTGGATCTTGTCGGCCGCACAGACCCACCGCGCGGGCTCGGATGCGGCCGCGAGCCGCGCGAGGTAATCGTCCTTGCGCTCTTCACTCGACAGCTCGATTCCCTCCTCATCCACCTGCCGGTGCGTCACGGCCAGCACGGTTTCCAGCACGGACGGTCCGAATTTGTCCCCGATGCGTTGCTCGAGCATGTCACGGGTGTAGCCGTCGCGCACACAATCCTCGATCACATCGTGCAGGATGCCCGAGACGATCGTCTGCTCGTCCTGATCGTACCGCGTCAGGATGATTGCAACATTGGCGGGATGCGTCAGGTACGGCAGACGCGTTCCCTTGCGGACTTGCCGGTCATGGTGCTTTGCGGCAAACGCAAAGGCGTGATTGACACGATCGGAATACCCGCGGATCGTCATTCCCTCACATGGAGACGGCGGTGAACGCTGGCGCTGGGACGCTGGAATCGAAACATACAGCAGGCACAGGGACGCTGCAGGTTGGCTGGGTCGATCACGCCCGCATTAGCGCGAAATTTGCGCGGCCAGCATGAGATCCAGCACCACCAGCGCGCTGCCCTGCACAACGACACCGATGCCCGCACCCAGGAGGCCCAGTCGCCGGCCCAGCCGCCACGCGACAAGTCCCATGGTGATGCCCACGAGCACATAGCCTGCGTCGAGGCCGATGTTCAGCCACAGGATGCGATCGAGCCGGGTTGCGGAGGCCACATCGCGCGGCGCAATGCCCCGCCACGCCAGCGCAGCGATCGCCGCATCAACCACACCCCAGGCAGCCGACTGGATGGCAAACTGCCTGAGCAGTGGAGAGTGGCGCCCGCCCGCACGCAACCATGCGAGGAGTCCGGTGCCCGCGAGCATGCTTGCCGCCGCCCACGCCGACAGCCGTAGCACGTGAAGGCGCTCGAGACCTTCAAGGGTATCCGCCCACATGTATGGCATGGCCGAAGAGTAGTCGACATCAGGCACGCATGACATCGCCCCGCGTCCGCAATCCGATGCACGCGTGGCGCGTGCGACCACTCCACTTCTGGACTATACCGCGGCGACTGCCTCGACTTCGACGTCCACGGCAGGACGGAGGTCGGCGAGCTGCGGGTCGGGAGCATTCCAGAACACGACCCCTCGCACTTGCGCGCCCGTCGTCTGGATCTCCTCGATGTGCTGCTTGAGTTCGGCAATCGGCGTTTGTCCCGCTCGCACGCAGTAGAGGACGTCGGGCACCGGAAGGGCGGCGGATACGCCCGCTACTGCCTGATCGAGGGCGCTGACCACGACGATCGCGTCATAGCGCCGCGATAGCGTTTCAACGTCGCGGCGCAGGATCGCCGTCAGTTGTTCGGCGGCCAGCACGCCCTGTCCGCTGGGGACCACGTCAATCGTCCGGTCGCGGCCGAGATTCGCGGTGCGAATCACTTGCGACCATTCGCCCTGTCCGCCCGCCAATCCACTCATCCCTGCGCTCGGGCGGATGCGGAGTGCCGCCGCCACGGTCGATGCCGTCCCGTCCGTGTCGACGAGCAGCGTGTCTCGCGCTTCATCCGATGCAATGGCGGCGAAGTTGATGGCGACAATGGCGCTGACAGCCGGCATGTCCCCCGTCACCGTGAGCATGACGGTATTGGTCCCCGTCGTGGCAATCGTGAGATACACGAGCTGGTGGCCATCAGCACCCGGATCGATGAACGTGGGAGCCGCGCGCTCTGCCGTCCGCCGACCACGGTCTGGCGATGGTGGCAAACGGCGAATCTCGCCCAGCACTCGTACGCCCGTCATGCGCTCGACTTCGTAGCTGTCCGCCACCCTCGGATGGCGCACCTCGTCCAGCAACACCACGCCGAAACCCAGCATCGCGCCAAAGACGAGCGCGGCCGCGAGCATGGCTGAAGGAGATGCATCGATGCTCGCCAACTCCCTGGCGCGCTCTTCGCGCGCGTCCAGCGCAACCAGTTCAGCGCGCTCGCGTACGAGCCTGCTCGTCACGCCGTTGCTGGCATCCAGCGCGGCGTCACGATCTCGCTTCCTCGCACCCGTATCGGGAAGGGGGCGCGAGGCGATCTCGGCCGGCATGACGGGAGGAGGAGGCGCCAGGGCGGCCAGGTCATTCTTGAGCGCCGTGCGTCGAGCGTCTGCCAGGGATTCGATATTGCGACCGAGTTCATTGGCTCGTGCCGTGAGCGCCACAAACACGGGATCCACTCCGCCCACGGCACTGTAGCTGTCGCGTTCGCGCTCGATCTCGACGAGCGAGTCCAGTTGCGCCTTCACCCTGACGTCACCTTGCATGGGCCCGGCTTGCGCCAGCGCCCTGTAGGAGCCCAACAATGGTGCGTTCTGCGACCGTGATATCAACCGGCCGAGAAGGGCGACCTGTTCGGCAAGCGAATCACGCTTGCTGCGGACGCCGGCGCTCAGCTGCCCTCCACCCAGGGCTGTGTCTGTGGCTGCGACGGCAGCTGTTGCCGCCACGAGCTGCTCCAGGTCCCTGCGGGTACGCGCCAGTGTCGTTTCCGCGGTGGCTACTTCTCCCTGAGCTTGCCGGAGCGCCGCGACGGTGGACTCCGTGTCGGGGCGCGACGCCGCTGCCGGACGCATCGCAACGGCAGCCTTGCGTGCCTGTCGCGGCACCACGATCAGGGCCATCAGCGACACGATGAACGTGAGCACGGTCACGGTACTGATGAACAGTGGCCTGCGCAGTGCGTTTTTCGCACGGGCTGCGATCCAGGCAGCGGGGTTCTGCGTAGATGCGCCCAGGCGGCGGCGAGGAAGGCGACGGGGCGAGCTCATGGTGGCGTAACGGCACCGTCGCGCACCTGCTGGCGCAGGGCCAGCACCGCGCGCTCCTTGGCTTTGGCTTCAACGTCCACCGTCATGTACCGCGAGTGCCAGGCATCGGGAAAGTCGTTGGGTGTCACGTAGTCGGCATGTGGACGTGTATCCCCGCCCTCCCAGCCTGCGCGGGGGGACGATATATGAAAATGTGGTTCGCGGCCACCCCATGTTGCGACCACCAGATCCGTCGCGGTGGCGATATGGAGCCCGTCGGGATTGCACCGGTGGTGATGCACGTCGTACACCAGCGGAACACCCAGACGTTCGCACAGAGGCAACAGCGAGGCCGGAGTGAACCGGCGGTCGTCGTTTTCCAGGGCAAGTCGCTCACGTGCCTGCGGCGCAAGACGCTCGATGCCTCGCTCAAGTCGGGTCAGTGCGTCGGGCAGCCCACCAGCCGCACTGCCCGCGTGGAGCGTGATCACGTCGGCACCGACCAGGGCGGCAAGATTGCCCTGCACCTCCATTTCCTCGAGCGACGCCGTGACCACCTGCTGGCGTTCCGAGTTCAGGACCACGAACTGATCCGGGTGGAACGACAGCCGCACGTCCAACTCCGCCGCGATGGCCCCTGCGCGTCGAAAGCGTGCGGTGATGGAGCCGTCCTCATCCATGTCAGCCAGGCGATATCCACTTGCGGGATGGGTCGCGAGCGGAAGGATCTGGCTGTTGATGCGGAACGCTCCGATGCCGAGGACGTGGCACTGGTGGATGGCGTCCGCGAGCGCCCCTGCGTTGTGTCGCACGATGGCGGACAGGTAGGCACGCCCGGCCGCGGGAGCCAGGGAACTGACGTAACGATGCGTCGCAGTCCGGAATTGGATCGGTGCGTCGAGGAACTGGCAGCAGAGTCCCCATCGCGGCGACATCGAGGCTGGGCGGGCGGGCAGGTTCATGGCTGTGAACGCGCGACGGGGCGGATGCTGGTTCGCATCCGCCCCGCCCGCAGTCTCTGGAATGATGCCAGCGAGGTGCTATTGAACCGTGATCGCGCCCTTCATGTTCATCGCTGCGTGGGGCGTGCAGGTGAACGCGTAGGCGCCGGCGGGTACCTTGGCGAAGGAGACGACATACGCCTCGTTCGGTGCCATGACCATCGGGCCGGAGAGTTCACCCATCTTGGCGCCGCTCATGTTGGCGTCGAGCTGTGCCTTGGCTGCTGCGTCGGTGACGCCCGTGAATGCGATGTTGTGGGGTCCGCCGGACACCATGATGAACTTCACGGCATCGCCCTGCTTGATGGTGAGGTTGGCTGGCTCGAACTTGTAGCCAGTCTGGTCCCCAATCATCTTGATTTCGTGAGTGGCGCCGGTCGCCGGTGCGGCTGCAACGGCGCCCGCAGCGGCGGGTGCGCCGGCAGCAGGGGTGGTTGCAGCGGGGGCCGCTGCTGGCGTGGTCGCGCTCGCGGCCGCCGCGTTGGCCGCAGCCGTATCCGTTGCAGCCTTCTCGCCGCCGCAGGCGCCGAGCAATGCCGTGCCGGCCAGGAGAGCAATACCGTAGAACCGCATTTCTGAAAACCTCCAAAAAAACTTGATCGTGAAAGAAGCGCCACGGGGCCCCGGAGCGCATTGTGAATTTATTCACAAGCCTCCCGCCGCGCAATTCTGATCGCCCGAGAATCCCAAATCCGCCGCAAGCGCCCCGATGCATACCGCGCGCCGAACCGTTGACCTGCGTCGAGGTGTCCGATACCTTCCGCACATGACCTCCAGCCGCCCCCGCTTCCATCTGCACCATCATCACGGCCTGACGGGTCGGGGCGACGCACACGTGCACGAGTAGGAGCTCCCATCGCTCCCGGCACAGCTGCCGGTCTTCCCTCGGCTCGTCCTCTTCCGGACGAGCTTTTTTTTTGACACTGGCGCAGCGGTGCTGCGCGTCCTCATCGTGAAACTCCATGCTCCGCATTGCATTACCGAACAAGGGCCGGCTCTCCCAGGACGCGCGTGAATTGTTCACGGACGCCGGTCTCGAAATTCGCGCGGCGGGACCCCGTGCCCTGACCGCTTCGCTCGGCGGAGAATTCCAGGCGCTGTTCGTTCGAGCCCAGGACATCCCGGAGTTCGTTGCCGACGGCGCGGCCGATGCGGGCGTGACGGGGTTCGACCTCGTCCAGGAGTCTGGCCGCGTCCTGCACGAGTTGGCCGACCTGGAGTTCGGACGGTGTCGTCTCGCCGTGGCTGCGAAGGAAGAGAGCGGCGTGCGAACCCTCGATCATATTGCCGCCGGCATGCGTGTCGCGACCGTCTTTCCGCGAATCACGCGCCAGTTCTTTGCCGCACGAGGCACGGATGTCGAAGTGGTACCGGTGTCAGGCGCGGCCGAAATTGCCCCACACATCGGCATCGCGGACATCATCGTGGATCTGGTGTCGACAGGGTCCACCCTGCACGTCAATGGATTGCGCGAGGTGGCGACCGTGCTGGAGTCGACCAGCCGCCTGATCGCCAATCCCGCCGTCCGTGCCGACGCCGCACGCGCGCGTGCGCTCGACGAACTGGTGGCCGCGCTCAGCAGCGTCCTCGCCGCCCGGGGCAAGCGCTATGTCATGGCCAATGTCCCGCGCTCGCGTCTGGATGAAGTGCGCCGTGTCGTCCCGGGGCTCAATGGCCCCACCGTCATCGACATCATGAACGGCGGAGAACATGTCGCGGTGCATTCCGTCGTCAGCGCGTCAACCATCTATCGCACCATTGCAGACCTCAAGGCGCTCGGCGCCCAGGGGATTCTCGTCACGCGAATCGAGAGGCTGATGCCGTGAGTGACCGGACGTCCCTGCAGCTTCGCTGGACCGGCGCGCGCTCCCGTCTCTCGGCGTCCGATGCGCGTGCGCTGTTCGATCGCGTATCCGGCGCAGAGGAGGACAGCCTCGACATCGTCGCACGTACCCGATCCATCATCGGCCGTGTCCGACGTGAGGGCGATGCTGCCCTGCGAGCGATGGCGCAAGAATTCGACGGTGTGGCAGTCGATCGGCTGGAGATCCCCATGTCAGTGTGCACTGCGGCACTCGACGCGCTCGACCCCGGACTTCGGCGCGCCATGGACCGGGCCACCTCCAACATTCGCCGCGTGCACGAGGCGTTTCGTCCACACGCGCAGGAAGTGGAGAGCGAGCCGGGCATTCTCGTCGGCAGGCGTCCTGACCCGTTGGCTCGGGTTGGCGTCTACGCGCCCGGCGGCCGCGCAGCGTATCCGAGCAGTGTCTTGATGGGTGTCGTGCCGGCACGCGTGGCTGGCGTTGGGGAGATTGTCGTCTGTTCTCCCCCGCAACGCGACACGGGAGTTCCGTCGAATGTCGTCCT
>JAYVNZ010000425.1:0-3059 GCA_043758185.1 Gemmatimonadaceae bacterium
TCCGCGCCAATGGCAACGAGCTCGGAGGGGTGAGAGATGCGGCCCCACGACATGTCCGTGATGTGCAGCAGGCCGTCCACGCCACCGAGGTCGATGAAGGCACCGAAGTCGGTGATGTTCTTGACGACGCCCTTCCGGATCTGGTCCTTCTCCAGCTCCTTCATGAGCTTCTCGCGCTTGCCGGCACGCTCGTTCTCGAGGATCACGCGGCGAGAGACGACGATGTTGCGGCGGCGCTTGTTGAGCTTGATGATCTTGAACTCGAACTTCTGGCCGAGGAGCTCGTCGATGTTCGGCACGCGGCGCAGGGCGATCTGCGAGCCGGGGAGGAACGCGTCGACACCCATGAGGTCGACGACCACACCACCCTTGATCTTCTTGACGAGGGTGCCTTCGACTGGCTGGTCGTTCTCGTAGGCCAGGCGAATGCGCTCCCACACGCGCATGAAATCCGCCTTCTTCTTCGAGAGGACGACGGAGCCCTCCTGGTCCTCGAGGTGCTCGAGGAGCACTTCGACTTCATCACCAATCTTGAGGTCGGGAAAGTCCTTGAATTCCTCGAGCGGTACGCTGCCTTCCGACTTGAAGCCGATGTCGAGCACGACCATGTTGTCGCGGATCTCGAGCACGCGGGCCTTCACGATCTCGCCCTCGTCGATGGAGGCCATCGTCCCGTTGTACATCTCCATCATCGTCTCGAGTTCGTCGGGCGAATAGCCCTCGTCATCCACGAGTTCGGGGCGGAGATTGGCCAGCGGGCGGAGGACAGCGCGCTGCTTGTCGCGCTTCTCGCGCGCGGTGATCGCTGCGAGTGCGGCGGCGTCGAGTGGGGTTTCGAGCTCAGTCATACTGTGAGGAATTCTCCAAATCGCGGATATTTTCGCTCGCCGCAACGAGTCAGGAGGATGCGCGCCACTCGCGGACCAGCGAGTGCGCAACGAGCCGCGCGGACGGACGTCCGGCAGCATAATTTGTGTTCGAACCTTTAATCATACGCGGGCTGGCGCCCTGCGTCAAGCCTAAGTCGCGTTGGGACGGTGACTTACGGCATGCGCAAGCGCCACGATGCGCTCCACCTGCTCGGGTTGCGTCAGGTACGTGGTATCCAGGAGGATCGCATCCTTGGCCTGTACGGTCTGCGTGGCGTCCTTTGCGTCGCGCTGCACCAGGGCGTCGACTTCTTCCGCTACCTCGCCGTCCGTGGGCCGGCGGTCCAGCCGCTGAATGAGGCGGCGTCGCGCGCGCTCGAACGGGTCGGCAATGAGGAACACCTTCAGCGGTGCGTCCGGAAACACCGCCGTGCCCATGTCGCGGCCATCTACCACGACATTCTGCGTTTCCGACGCGCGACGCACGCGCTCGTTGACCCACGCGCGCACCTCGGGCATCGTCGCGACAATCGACACGAGTGCCGTCACCGCGCCGCCGCGGATCTCTTCCTCCGCCGGCTCCCCGTCCACCAGCGCCACGAATGCACTCGTGCCGGGACGCAGCGACACCCGCTCGCCCTGCGCCAGCAGCAACGCCGGTGTCCACCCCGCCGACGGAACGCCAAGCCGCAGCGTGGCGGCTGTGAGCGCACGGTACAGCGAGCCGGAATCCACATGCAGGTAGCCAAGCCGCTCGGCCACCCACTGCGCGGTGGACGACTTGCCGGACGCAGCGGGCCCGTCGATCGCGATCACCATCGGCGACGACAAGGCGGACGTCACATCGTCACCCTCGCCAGGTCGTCCCAGAAGGTGGGATACGACACGGCAACGCAATCGCGGTCATCGATTGCGATCTCGTTACCTGGCATTGTGGCGAGTATTCCGAAGGCCATCGCCAGGCGGTGATCACCGTGCGTCACCACCGTGCCGCGCAGGCGGGGGCGCGTGCCCGTGACGACAAAGCCATCCGGCAGCTCCTCTGCATCAGCGCCAAGCGCCTGGAGATTGGAGACCACCGCCGAGATCCGATCGCTCTCCTTCACGCGAAGCTCCTCGGCGCCGGTGACGCGTGTTTCACCCTCCGCGTATGCCGCGATGCAGGCGAGCAGCGGCAGTTCATCGATGAGGGTGGGTATCGCCGCGCGCCCGATGGTCACGCCGCGCAACGCGCCGGTGGATGCAGCCCGTACGTCGGCAATCCACTCGCCACTCCGGAGCACCTTGTCCTCCAGCGAGATGGCAGCGCCCATCTCGTCGAGCGCGGCCAGGAAGCCGGTCCGCGTTTCATTGACGCAGACGCCCTGCAACAGCAATTCGCCCTTGGGCGCCAGCGCGGCCAGCGCTGCGAAGAACGCCGCCGACGACGGATCACCTGGCACGTCGAGGTCGAGTGGCGACAGCGACTGCCCCGCAAACAGCAATACGGCGCCCTCGTTCACCCATACCTCCACGCCGTGCGCGGCGAGCATGCGCTCCGTGTGGTCGCGCGAGCGCGTCGGTTCGCGGACCGTCGCCTCCACGCCAGCGCACAATGCGGCGAGCAGCACGCAGCTCTTCACTTGCGCGCTCGAGGTGTCGTTATTCCACTCGACCTGCGTGAGCGGGCTCCCCTGCACCGTCATCGGCAGTCCGCCCGTGGCGCTCACCTCGAGTCGAGCGCCCATGGCTTCGAGCGGGCGTTGCACACGTCGCATGGGACGGCGGCTGAGGCTGTCGTCACCGATGAAGCGTCCGGTCAGACCCGAGCCGGCAACCACACCACTGAGCAGTCGCGCCGACGTGCCGCTGTTGCCGCAATCGAGATCGCGATCCGGCGCACGCAGCCCGCTGACCCCTGATCCGGCGATCTGCATGGCTGGCGCCAGATCGGGCACATCGACGCCGAGCGCACGCAATACCCCGGCGGTGGAGTGGACGTCCGCAGACGGCAGGATGCCGCGCACCTGCGAAACGCCAGTTGCCAGCGCGCTGAAGATCAGCGCACGGTGGGAGATGGACTTGTCGCCCGGCACGCGCAGTGCGCCCGCAACCGTCAGCGTGGAATCAGTCAGCGGAGCCACCCTTCGAGTGCCGTGGCGAGGTCAGTGCGTTCGTCGCGATACTTCACGATGACCGGTGTCTGGAGCG
>JAYVNZ010000426.1:0-6052 GCA_043758185.1 Gemmatimonadaceae bacterium
TTCGCGCCCGGACGCGAGTCGGTGATCAAGCTCTATCGCAACGATGGCGGTCGCTTTGTTGACGTCGCGCGGGACGTCGGCCTCGCGCGTGATTCCGGCGCTGTTCGACAGCCGGTGTGGGTGGACTACGATGGTGACGGCGACCTCGATCTCTTTCTTGCCTTCCGCGACCGTCCCAACGCGATGTACCGCAACGACGGCGGCCGGTTCACCGACGTGGCGGGCAGCATCGGACTCGCCGACGCGAGAAAGTCGGTGGGCGCTGTGTGGTTCGACTACGACGAAGATGGTGACCTCGACCTGTACGTCGCCAACATGGACGGCGACGCGAACGGCCTGTGGCGCAACGACCGCGGAATGTTCACCGACGTTGCGGATGCCGCCGGACTGATGTGGGGTGGCCGCACGCCGCGTGACGTGGCCAACGGCACCGTACGTCCCTGCGTTGCCGACGTGAACAACGATGGACACCTCGACCTGTTCATGGCCAACTATGGAAAGAACGGCCTGTTCCTCAACCGGAGTGCCGGGAAATTCGAGGACGTATCGGAGGCGTGGGGCATCGCCGTGGACTCGCGCTACGACGCATGCGCCTTTGCCGATTTCGACAATGACGGGCGTCTCGACTTCTACGTGAACGGCACGGTCACCGGTGGCACGAGCCATCGCGACTACCTCTTCCGCAACGAAGGCAATCGCTTCGTCGACGTGACGCCGGCGCAGGTGGAGGCGCTCCAGGCCGACCATGGCGTCCAATGGGCCGACTACGACGGGGATGGTGCCCAGGACCTGGCGCTTACTGGCTCGCAGGCGAACGGGATGCACCACCTGCTCCGCAACCTGCTGCCCACATCCGACGCGCGCCGTTCGCTCCGCGTCAATGTAACCGATGCGAAGGGCCGAGCGCTGTACGCCGGCACCGAAGTGCGCGTCTACGCCGCGCGGTCGCACGAGCTGCTCGGCACCCGGTGGATCGATGCGGGCACGGGCTACGATGCGCAGAGTGCAATGCCGGTGCACTTTGGCCTCAAGAAGGCAGGCGCTGTCGATGTGGAGGTCATCGTTCCGCGAGCCGGTGTTCGGCGCGCCGTGCGCACGCGCGTGAATCCGCGCGAGTGGAGTCGTTGCGCGGTCTCTATCGCCATCGCCGGGAGGGGAGCAGCGCGACCCTGCCCAGTGCTGCATCGGAAGTGATTGTCCGACGCGGGACAGGACGGTGAGCCTTGGGAGCAGGGTTTTCCGCCTTCTCCGATAGCAGTCGCCCGCGCTCTGCGTGGGCACCCCTCTCCATGCCCCTTCGATTCGAGGTCCGTCATGACGATGACCGCCGCTCCCGCTGGTCGCGCCCAGTCAGTGCTGACCGACGAAATCCTGATCCGGTGCCACGAACGCGCCCCGGACTACGACCGCGAGAACCGCTTCTTCACGGAGGATTTTCAGGACCTGCAGCAGGCAGGGTATCTCACATTGCCGGTCCCGGTTGAACTCGGCGGTGCGGGACTGACACTCGCGGAGATGGCGCGCGAGCAGCGACGCCTTGCCTACTATGCCGCGCCGACGGCCCTCGCGCTGAACATGCACCTGTACTGGCTCGGCTGCGCGGCGGATCTCTGGCGGGCCGGCGACCGCTCCCTGCAATGGATCCTCGAGGAGGCAATGCGCGGGCAGATCTTCGCGGCCGGTCACGCCGAGAGCGGCAACGACATTCCCCTGCTCCTCTCGACGACACAGGCGGAACGCGTGGACGGCGGATACCGTTTTACGGGTCACAAGATGTTCGGCAGCCTCACGCCCGTTTGGACCTTCCTCGGTGTACACGGAATGGACACCAGCGATCCTGCGGCGCCGAAGATCGTCCACGGATTCCTGCCTCGCAATTCAGAGGGGTATGCGGTGCGCGAGACATGGGACACGATGGGGATGCGATCGACGCAGAGTGACGACACGATCCTCGACGGCGCCTTCATTCCCGACCGGTACATCGCGCGCGTGGTGCCGGCCGGTGCCGCGGGGATCGACCACTTTGTGCTCGCGACGCTGATGTGGGCCCTCACGGGATTCGGCAACATCTACTACGGACTCGCGCGGCGCGTGTTGGACATGACCATCGACGGGGTGAAGAAGAAGCATTCGATCGCACTCACCCGGTCGATGGCCTACCACCCCGGCGTGCAGCAAGCGGTCGCGGAGATGAGCATCACGCTCGAGTCAGTGGAGCCGTTGCTGGAGCGGCTCGCCACCGAGTGGGTCGATGGCGTGGACCACGGTGCCGGCTGGGTGGCCAAGCTTTTCAGCGCGAAGTATCACGCGGTCGAGTCGTCGTGGCGCGTCGTCGATCGCGCCATGGACCTTGGCGGCGGATTCGGCGTGTTCCGCCGGGCCGGGCTCGAGCGGCTGTTCCGTGATGCGCGCCTCGGCCGCCTCCACCCGGCAAACGCGCTACTCACGCACGAGATCGTGGGCAAGCTCATGCTCGGCATCAGTCCCGACGAACAGCCGCGCTGGGGTTGAGCGGCGGCTCGTTCTACACGAACATCGAAGGGCTGATCTCCATGGTGACTTCGGAGATGCGGTTGGCCGGAAGTCCGGCACGGCGTGCATGTTCGAGAATCGCCTCGGCATTGGGCGCGTCGTACTCGCAGTAGATCTTGCCCTCCGCGTCGGAGACGTAGCTCTTGATCCAGATGACGTGGGGCATCTCGGCGAGCACCGCATTGGACCGCAGGCCGGCGGTACGCAACTGGTCCGCCGTCAGGGTGCCGGCGTCTCGTTCAATAATATAGCGGGGCATCAGTCACCTCTCTCGAATTTGGGGATGGGGTGCGCGCAGTCTGTCACTGTCCGTAGCCGCCGCGAGTGCGCTGCTTCCCACCTCGGCAGCGATCGCGCGGGCGGCATCGAGCCGGATGCTCGCCGGTTCGTGATCGCCGCGGGCGTGGAGGCATCGGGCGATGCGTTCGTGCATCCACCCCTCACCCAGCCGGTCGCCGATCGCGAGACGAATCGCCAGTGACTGGTCGAAGCATTGAGAAGCCTCGCCGGCGCGGCCCATGGCGAACAGCACATCGCCGAGTGTTGCCAGCGAGTGTGCTTCGAGGCGCCGCTCCCCCGTCGCCTGGTTCACGCGTGCCGCGGATTCGAGCGAGGTGCGCGCCTCGTCGTAGCGCCTGAGCCGCAACAGCGTGGCACCGACGCTGTTGAGGATGAGTCCTTCGTGCACGGCATCGCCCTGCGCCCGGCAGAGGCGGAGCGCAGCTTCGTACTGGCGCAGTGCCTCGGCATACTGTCCGTCCTCCCAGTGCAGCAGGCCGATGGTGTTGCGCAGGGCCAGCTCGCGCGCCGCGTCGTTGGCAGTGACGGCCCGAGCGAGTGCCTGGCTATAGTACGGCATGGCGGCGCCGCTTCCCGAGAGTTGCCGGGTGCAGCGCGCGATGCCCTCCAGCGCGAGCGATTCGCCGCCGGGGTCGCCCGCACCGTGGCACCGCGCCCGAAGATGTTCCCAGACCTCGAGCGCAGCAGCGGCGGCGCCACACTTCTCGTGTGCACGCGCGAGGCGCGGCCAGATCTGCGCCTCTGTATCCGGATCCTCCATCCGGCCGAACAGGGTGGCCGCCTCGCGCAGCGCCGGAATCGCCTCCGCGTTCCGTTCGAGGCCGAGGAGCACCTCGCCCAGCGCACGCTGCGATTGCGCGAGTCCGTCAGCGTGGCGCGCTCGACGACTGAACTCCGCCGCCTCCCGATACGTCGCGAGCGATTCCTCCACGCGTCCCTGGGTGAGCAGGATGTGCGCGATGCCGGGCATGCAGAACGACACGAGGATCGGCAGCCGGCGCTCGATGGCGAGGTCGCGGGCGCGCTCGAGATACGAGAGCGACTTCTCCATGTTGCCGAGGTCGCGGTGCACGGTGGCGATCACCGTCATCACGGCGCACCACTTGGTGGGATCCTCGACCGGGGTGATGTATTCGAGCGCCTCCTCCAGCGCCGCGAGGGCTTCGGCGTGGCGCCCCATGTTGCGAAGCATGTTGCCCAGGCTGGCCACGTCGCCGGCCGCCGCGCTGAGCTCGTCCAGCTCGAGGTCGAGGGCGAGGGCTCGCTTGATGCTCGTCACCCCCTCCTCCATGCGGCCAGAGTGGGACCGCAGAAGTCCCAGGCTGCGGTACGAATTGCGTTCCCCAGCCTTGTCCGACAGCTCCACGCTCAGCCGAAGCGACGTTGCGAGGGAGCGATCCGCAGCGTCGAACCGGCGCAGAAGCGTGAATACATCGCCCTGCCGAAGGTATGCCTCGGCGAGCTGCGCGGATCCGCCATTCGGGGCCAGCAGCGTGATGAGCTCCTCGACGAGGTCCATCTGCCGCGCACGGTTGCCGAGCGTCTCGCAGAGACGTTCCGCGCGGAGCAGGATGTCCGCGTGCATCTCGCGCGTGGCGTCGCCCTCAGGGAGGTGCGACACCCATTTCGCCGCCTGGTCGAGCATCGCCAGCGCGTCCGCGAACTGGCTGAGGGACTTCGACCGGTCGGCCGAGCCGATCGCATGGCGCACCGCCTCCGCCCATTCACCGGCGCGGCTCGTGTGATGAGCCAGCCGCTCCAGATGCTCCTCGAGCCGGGTCGCGTAGCGACGCTCGATGGCACGCGCCGCAGCCGCGTGCAGCGTCTGGCGCTGGTGCTCGAGCAGGGTGTCGTACGCGACTTCCTGCGTGAGCACGTGCTTGAACCGGAATGCCGGCTCGGGTACCACGGAGGTCTGCTGCATGAGGCCCGCGGTGCGCAGCTCGTCGAGCACGCGAGAGAGATCCACCGCCGGTTCGATGAGTTCCGCCAGCACTCCGCGCTGGAATTCCCGCCCGATCACCGACGCTACGCGCAGCACGTCGCGCGCACCGGGATCGATGCGGTCGAGCCGCGTCCTGATCACCGCCTGCACCGTCTCCGGAAGCTGCAGCGGCGCCTCGGCGCTGGTGGCGACTGCTTCGCCGTCGTGCATCGCCACGCGCCCATCCTCGAGCAGGGCGGTGCACATCTCCTCGAGGAAGAACGCATTGCCGGCGGTCCGTTCGTGCAGCAGCGACGCGAGCTCTGGCGCAACACGGTTGGCACCGAGGACGCTCTGGACAATTTCCGCCGAGGCCTGGGGCGTCAGGGGGCCAAGGTGCAGCAGAAGCCGGTTCTCGCCGGTACGCCACTCGATTCCCGGTTCTGGCCGCGAGGTGACGGTGATGAGGAGCGCGTGCGCGGCCGCGACATCGGCCAGCTGCGTGAGTGCGGCGCGCGAAGCCTCGTCGGCCCAGTGCCAGTCCTCGAGGAGCAGCAGTGTCGGGCGCCGCCTCGCGTGCAGCGTCACCAGCGCCGACAGCGCCTCGAGCATCGCCGCCTGGAGGTGCTCCCCCTGCAAGTGGCGCGGCAGCGGATGCTTCACGGTCTGTACCGACAGCAGCGCACAGTACAGTGGCAGAAATTCGGCGAGTGCAGGATCTACAGCATGCACGCGGGCCGCCACGTCGGCTTCGCTGACGCTCGCCGCGGCATTCCCGGATCTCCCGCCGGCATCGCTGGTAAGACCGAGGAGTTCGCGCATCACCTCCACGAACGGCATGTAGGGCGTCGTCCCCCCGTACGCGTCGCAGTGGCCGAGCAGAAGTTGTACGTCCTCGCCGATCGCGCGGCGAAGCTCGTGGAGCAACCTGCTCTTTCCCGACCCCGCCTCGCCGAGGACGACGGCGAGCCCCCCGGCGCCGTGGACTGCCGACGCTGCCGCATCGCGAAGCTGCTGCAGTTCGCGGCTGCGCCCTGCATACGGCGTGAGGCCTGCACGTTCGGCGGCTTCGAGGCGCGTATGCGCCTCGCGTCCCTCGGTGATGCGAAAGGGCGTGATGACCTCGCCTCCCTGCACGGTCACGTCTGGCATCGGGACGGCATCGACGAACCGGTCCACCAGGCGACGGCATTCGGGACTGACGAGGAGCACGTCGGCATCGGCGGCAGCCGAGAGCCTCGTGGCGACCTCCAGTGGCGCGCCCGTGATGCGGAAGCGCCGGTCGCCACTCCGCTG
>JAYVNZ010000427.1:0-5844 GCA_043758185.1 Gemmatimonadaceae bacterium
CAGGCACCCTCAACGAATTATAACACACGTCGACAGCCACAGGCATTCCGGCTGTCGATGATCTTCCTGCTCCACCGCCGCGGAGTATCTTGCATCGAACTCTTGCCCCGCCTGCCCGCACATGCCCAATCGCCTCAGCGCGCTCCACAACGCCGGCCAGTCCATCTGGCTGGACTTCATCGACAGGACGATCCTCCGCAACGGAGACCTCACACGGCGCATCCGGGAGGATTCCCTCACCGGCATGACGTCGAACCCGACGATCTTCGAGAAGGCGCTCGCTGAGGGCACCGCCTACGACGACCAGTTGCGCGGGGCCGCCCGCGGGGCCTCGGCCATGCAGTTGTTCGAGATGGTGGAATCCTCCGACGTCCGTGACGCCTGCGACCTCTTCATGCCGGTCTACGAGGCGACCAACGGGGCGGATGGCTACGTGTCCATCGAAGTCTCGCCAGGAGCCGCGAACAACTCCAGGGAGACTGTCGCGGAGGCGGAACGCCTCTGGGCCATGGTCGACCGGCCCAACGTCATGATCAAGGTGCCGGGCACCGCAGAGGGGGCGGTCGCGGTGCGCACGCTCATCGGAGCCGGCCTGAACGTGAACATCACCCTGCTCTTCGCCATCGAGGCGCACCGCCGGGTCATCGATGCGTACCTCTCGGGGCTCGAGGACCGCGTGCGTGCCGGCAAGCCCATCGACCGCATTGCGTCCGTCGCATCGTTCTTCGTGAGCCGGGTGGACACCGAAGTCGACAAGCAGTTGAACGCGCTGGCCGAGAGCGCCGACTCGGCGCTGAAGGACCGGAGGCTGGCCCTTCGTGGCAAGGCGGCCGTGGCTAACGCGCAGCTCGCGTACAAGCTGTTTCTGTCGGAGTTTTCCGGTCCGCGCTGGGAACCACTGCGTGCGAAGGGCGCGCGGCTGCAGCGGCCGCTCTGGGCCAGCACGAGCTCCAAGAATCCGGCCTATCGCGATGTGCTGTACGTCGAGCAGCTGATTGGCGCGGACACCGTCAACACGATGCCCCCCGCGACGATCGACGCTTTTCGGGACCACGGCGAAACCGCCCGCACGGTGGACGCGGACTTTGCGGCCGCCGAGCGCACCATGCAGGAATTGAAGGACGCGGGCATCGACATGACCGCGGTCACCGACAAGCTCCTGTCGGAAGGGTTGGCGAGCTTCCAGAAGAGCTTCGACTCGCTGACCGCGGGCCTCGACAAGAAAGTGAAGCATCTCGGATGACCAGGCGGGCGGGGCGGGCGGACGAGCGTCCGCACACCCCGCCCGCCTTGCCAGTCCCCCCTCCCTCACCTCGTCCATCTCACTGAAGCCCGTGTCATTCCCTCGCACGAAGATCGTCTGCACGCTCGGCCCCGCATCCAACAATCGGGAAACCCTCCGCAGCCTGATGGAGGCTGGCCTCAGCGTGGCGCGGTTGAATTTTTCGCATGGCACGCACGAGCAGCATGCCGCTACGGTCGCCCTCGTGCGCGCCACGGCCGCCGAGCTGCAGCGCCCTGTCGCCATCCTCGGCGACCTCCAGGGCCCCCGCATCCGCATTGGTGACCTCGCCGAACCGCGCCAGGTGCATGATGGAGAGGACGTGGTCCTGGTGCCCGGCGAGGTCGCAGGGCCGAATCAGTTTCCAACCACCTACGAGGATCTCTGTCGCGACCTCCGGGTGGGCGACCGTATCCTCGTGGATGATGGGCTCATCGAGCTCGTCGCTCTCGAGGTTACGGAGCACGCGGTCACCGCGCGCGTGCTGCACGGTGGCCTCATCAAGAGTCACAAGGGCATGAACCTGCCCGGCGTGGCCGTGAGTGCACCCTCCATCACCGAGAAGGACTGGGCGGACGTCGCCTTCGCCGTGGAGCACAACCTGGAATACCTCGCGCTCAGTTTCGTACGCCGCGCGCAGGACATTGCCGAGCTGCGCGAGAAGATTCCGAAGGACATGCTGGTGGTGGCCAAGATCGAGAAGGACTCGGCGCTCGAGAACATCGAGAGCATCGTGCGCGCGTCGGACGCGGTGATGGTGGCGCGCGGCGATCTCGGTGTGGAGTTGCCGTTCGAGGAAGTACCGATTGCACAGAAGAAGATCATTGCACTGTGCAACAAGCTGGGGCGCCCGGTGATCACGGCCACGCAGATGCTCGAGTCGATGATCACGAACCCGCGCCCCACGCGTGCGGAGGCGAGCGATGTGGCCAACGCGATCTTCGACGGAACGGATGCCGTGATGCTGTCGGCGGAAACCGCGGCAGGTGCCTATCCGCGCCTCGCGGTGGAAGCCATGTCGCGCATCATCCTGGAAATCGAGAAGCATCCGCGCATCGTGCGCAGCGACGAGCGCCGGTCCACCGACGAAGTCGCAGTGTCCACCGAGCAGGCGATCGCGGCCGCCGCGACATCCGCGGTGCGCAGCCTGGGCGCGCCGGTGCTCATCGTGCTCACGAAGAGCGGGTTCTCCGCACGCATCGTGGCATCGCACCGGCCCAACGTGCCCATCATGGTGCTCACGGACCAGGAGCGGACCTACCGCCAGCTCGCCCTGGTGTGGGGCGTAGTGCCATGCCTCGTTCCGCATTGCCAGACGTATGAGGACATGGTCAAGCTGGCACTGGAACAGGTACGGGTGCACGAGCTCGCGCGTGCGGGCGATCGCGTGGTGGTCACCGCCGGCGTTCCCTTCGATGTACCGGGCACCACGAACCTCATGAAGGTCGAGACGGCATGATCCTGCGGGTGCCGCGGTGAAGCTCACGTTCCTGGGCACCGGCACCAGCTTCGGGGTGCCGCAGCTGGGGTGTGGCTGTGCCGTCTGTCATTCGCGTGACCCACGCGATCGCCGCACGCGGGTAGGTGCGGTGGTGGAGACCGACGGCGGGGAGGTAATCCTGATCGACACGCCGCCGGAGCTGCGGCTGCAGCTCGTGCAGGCGGACATCAACCGCGTGGATGCGGTGCTGTTCACGCACGATCACGCGGACCATACGCACGGTATCGACGACCTGCGTGCCATCACCGCGCGGAGCAATGCGCACCTGCCGATGTACGGATCCGCGCAAACCCTCCGGTCCATCGAGCAGAAGTTCAACTACATCTTCGACGACCGCATCAAGCCGCTGCCGGGGACGTCCAAGCCCCAGGGCAGGAGCGTGGACCTCGCGCCGTTCGACACCGTGCACATTGGCGGCATGGACGTGACCGCGGTGCCCGTTCCACATGGTCCGGTGACGGTGATTGCATACCGCATAGGCCCGCTGGCCTACGTCACGGATGCCAAGACAGTGCCCGACGAGGCAATCGCGCGGCTGCAGGGCGCTCGCGTGCTGGTGCTGAACGCGCTCTTTCGGCATCCGCATCCGTCGCATCTCAGCGTGCCCGAGGCCCTCGCCGTGGCCGCGAGGATTGGCGCGCCGCGCACGTACCTCACGCACCTGACGCACGACAACTTCCACGCTGACCTCGAAGCGGAGCTCCCCGCCGGGGTGTCGCCCGCATTCGACGGGCTGTCCATCACCGTCTGACACACTGGCGGGCCTTCTCCCGCGTTACCGCATCCGGACATGACGATCACACTCGATTACACGAACATGATGGCGCCGCCGATCGATGGCGCCATCACGCCTGCGGAATGGGCCAGCGTGGCGGCGTCGTTCACCGCGGCCCACACGGCGGTTGGCGCCCAGCACGTCGCCGGCACGCTGGGCTTCCTGGACCTCCCGGATGACGCCGGCCTGCATCGGCAGACACTCGACGTCGTTGCGAGCCAGGGCAGCCGCACGGGCGCAGACACGCTCACGGACGTCGTGGTGCTGGGCATCGGCGGCTCTGCCCTGGGGCCGATCGCGCTGCGCACCGCACTGTGCGCGCCGCAGTGGAACCTGCTGGACGACGCCGCGCGTGGGGGCAAGCCGCGCCTGCACGTCCTCGACAACGTGGATCCCGCGAACATCTCCGCGCTGCTCGCCCGGCTCGACCTCCGCCATGCGCTGTTCGTTGTCACGTCCAAGTCCGGCGGTACCGCGGAGACAATGGCGCAGTACCTGATCATCCGTCAGCGCCTCGACACCGCGCTCGGCGCCGAGGCGGCGAAGGCGCGACTCGTGTTCGTCACGGATCCCGAGAAGGGTGCACTGCGCGCGATCGCGCGGAGCCAGGGCGTCACGGCGCTCGACATTCCCGCCAATGTCGGCGGGCGCTTCAGCGTGCTCACCCCCGTGGGCATCCTGCCCGCCGCGCTCGTGGGCATCGACACCACCGCGCTGCTCGCGGGCGCCGCGGACATGCGGACGCGCTGTGCGTCCAGCGCCATCGCGAAGAACATTGCCGGCACGTTCGCGGCGCTCCAGTACCTCGCGGACGCACGGCACGGGCGGCACATCCAGGTGCTCATGCCGTACAGCGACGCGCTGCGCGACATGGCCGACTGGTTCGTGCAACTCTGGGCGGAGAGTCTCGGCAAGCACCGGTCTCCCGGCGACGCGGGTGTCGGTCCCACGCCACTCGGCGCGCTGGGTGCCACGGACCAGCACAGCAAGGTGCAGTTGTTCATGGAGGGCCCAGGCGACAAGACGGTGACGTTCATCGCCGTGCACGAAGGCGGCGTGGACGTGGAGATCCCGCGACTGCACCAGGACATCCCCGAGCTGGCCTACCTGGGCGGTCACCGGCTCAGCGAGCTGCTCGACATCGAGCGCCGCGCCACGGCAGGTGCGCTCGCGCGGCGCGGACGGCCGAACATGACGCTCGCGCTGGACAGGGTGGACGCGTGGCACGTTGGGGGGCTGCTGATGTTCCTGGAGCTCGCCACGGCCTATGCGGGCCATCTGTATGGCGTCAATGCGTTCGACCAGCCGGGTGTCGAACTGGGCAAGCAGTTCACGTACGCCATGCTCGGCCGGTCCGATGCCGGCAAGGCGCGCGAGGAGTGGGAGCTGCTGCCCAAGTCGGATCCGTCCTGCATGATCTGACAACGCGCGGGTGATGCGCCGCACCTTGCGACGCATTCCGCGTCCGGCGACCTTCACCTGATTGGAGCGCAACACCGGCCGCTGGCATCAGCGGCTGCACATTTGTGAGGCCCGCATGGACGATCTCGACGCACTGAATTCGCTGTTCGGCGACGCGGTAAGCGTTGTCGCCGACAAGGTCACCGTTTCGCGCCCCGAGGCACTCGCCACCGAGAAGATGGACGAGTTGATTGGCGCCGCCGTCTTCGGCGAGGGGGTGGCGCGGCAGTATGCGCGATGGCTGGTGTGGGAGCTCGGCCAGGCGGTGGGGGTGCGGCCCGCGTCCATCCACGACCTGTACCTGGCCCGCGGGCGTGGCGAGGTGCACGGCTTCACCGTACCCGCCATCAACATTCGCGGTGCATCGTACGATACGGCCCGCGCCCTGTTCCGCACGGCGGTCGGCATGAAGGCGGGCGCCTTCATCCTGGAGATCGCCCGCTCGGAGATCGCCTACACCGAGCAACGTCCCGCCGAGTACGTGGCGGTGCTGATTGCCGCCGCGTTGCGCGAGGGATTCCGTGGTCCCCTGTTCGTGCAGGGCGACCACTTCCAGGTGAACCACAAGAAGTACGCAGTAGACCCGGTCACGGAAGTCGAGGCGGTGAAGACGCTCGTCCGCGAGGCGGTTGGCGCGGGATTCTACAACATCGACATCGATACCTCCACGCTCGTGGACCTCAGCAAGGCGTCGCTTGCCGACCAGCAGCGGCTGAACTACGACGTGGGCATCGACATCCTGAAGGAAGTGCGCCGGGTGCAGCCCGAGGGCATCAATATTTCCGTGGGCGGCGAGATCGGTGAGGTGGGCACGGAGAATTCCAC
>JAYVNZ010000428.1:0-2043 GCA_043758185.1 Gemmatimonadaceae bacterium
GAAATCCATGCGGTCCGCCAAGTGTGCGACGTCATCACTCCGTGGGCAAGCTCGCGTAGCACTGATGTCCCCGGTTGCTCACCCGCTGCTTCAACCGGCTGCAAGGAACCGCCCATTCACCTCGTCGCCAATGAAGCCGAACGCCGCGTTCGACGTCGCGATAGGGTCCGACGTCCACTTGTATCCCGTGGACGGAATCTCCACCGTGGCATACAGCCGAGTGGTGGCGCGCCATCCCGTGGCGCGGAATATCTTTGCCGGATCGTCGTACGTGGCGCGTTCATCGGTCGCATCCCACTCGATGCGATAGCTCAGCCGAGCGGGGGTCGTGGCCGCGTCGTGCGCAGGCCACCCAGGTTGGTCGATCACCTCCACGCCACTGATCTCGAGCGACGCATGTCGCCCATCCGCGCTTACTACCAGCGCGCCATCGGGGATGGTGGTCACCCAGTACAACTCGCTGGGCGCAATCGTCGGGTGGAAGTCGTGGATCTTGTGCTCAGGAGTCGCCGACCCCTCGAAGAGCGTGAGTCATATGTGGCCAAAGGCACCGCGCCGCAATTCGCGCCCGGCAAAGTATTCGCCCGACATGAAGCTGAAGTCGGTGCTCTTGGACCCGAAGGCGATGCGACGGCCCTGGTTGTCCGTGCCCATTCCGGTGAAGTCGTTCGCTCGCGCCACCTTCCCCTTGAAATGAAAGATGCTCGACGGCTCCATGCCGGGTCCGGGCGCCTGGTTGTGGCTGCCGTTCTTGTCCAGCCACGGAATGGGGAAGGGGTCAGTGCCCCCATTCGTCGTGTCGATGGCGTCGAGGCCCTCGATGGGCCGGTTGTGTGGCGCCGACGAGGCCGCCATGGCCCCCATGCTCCCGGTCGAGGCGCATCCCGGCAGTGCGGCGAGTCCTGCCGCGCCAGCGAAAGCGCCGAGTCCGGCGCGAAGGAAGGAGCGGCGGGAAGGTACGTCGGGCAGGGCTGGATCATCGAACGGTGTCATGAAGCCTCCGTGAGAAATGAGGGAGAAACTTTCCGTTGGGCCAACGAACCACATCATGTCGTGCTCACGCCGGCACCTCGTGCGCACGCTTCGGTTCATAAAGCGCACCAAGCACCACGCCGTAGAGCGCGTTCAGCCCCCACGACCACATGGGCGCGGTTCGCGAAATACCGGCGCCGAAGTACCCTTGGTGCATCCATGGCAACACCAGAAGGGCCTGCACGATCCACATGCCCTGCACGTACATCACGCCGCGCAACCAGCGCGGCCCGGGCAACAGGGGATAGACGGCGGCCGCATAGATCAACGCGGAAAGCAGGCCCACGGACGTGTGAAACACCTCCTGGGCCACCGGCCCCATCGCCGTCGGCAGGCGCGTGTCGAGCACGTTGTTCACATGAGCGGCGAGCCATTTCGCAAAGCCACTCGTACCAGCCGCAATCCCGGCCGCGCCCACCAGGCGGATGGCGACCGCATTCACCACCGTGGCCGCGAAGCCCGCAGCCAGCGCGCGAGCTGGCGACCACCATCGCATGGTGAATCCCCTCAATGCATGCTGCAGTGATTGGCACTCGCGAGTTCCAGAACCGGAACCGCCATTGCCGACAACGATGCCCCTGCCGGCAACTGGCCTTCCGGCGCAATCACCACGCTTCCGAAGCCGGTCGCGAAGAACTGAAGCTGTGCGGCAACGTCGATGGTACCATCAGGTTTCACCATCACGTGCGCCAGCTTCACCGCCTTGCCGTACGGAGCGGACATGTTCTGTACAGCGTAGACATCGTACATCGCGCCCGCCGGCGCCTGGCGTGCGGAGATCTCCACGGCGTCAACCGGGCCGAGGCTGCGGATCACCGCCTTCGCCTTCGCCATCGCGGCCGCGGGCACCGCCACCATGCGTCGCTCGATGCGCAACCCCACATTCTGGCGGCCCAGGTTCGATGTGCCTGCGCCGGATGGGACGGCGTTCGCCACGAACACCAGCGCCTGCGGTGCCTGGCCGATGCCGATCTGCATTTTCACGCGCTGCGTCGCAACGTCGATCACCGC
>JAYVNZ010000429.1:0-2857 GCA_043758185.1 Gemmatimonadaceae bacterium
TTTCCTGGCTGCTCCGACACGACAGCTTGCTTGCACCGGACGCACGATACCGGTGTCTCAGGAATAACAATGGTGGTGTTCGGCGCGCGTACCGACGTATGCTGCGACGGCGTGACCACGAGGAAAATCATGACGATTCGCGTTCTTGGACCGCACGAGCGGGGCCGCTTTGCCACCGAAGCCTGGGGGCATTTGCTGGCGCTTGCCGGTGCGGGAGCGCTCAACCCTGCGGAACTCGAGCAGGTCATCGAGCGGGCGATGCTGCAGTTTGACGGACGCATTGCGCTCGACGACTTGCGCTCGATGATGGAGGGGGCCGGTTTCGACGACCCCGGCGCCGCGGCGGATACCCAGACCGTACACTAGACAATGGCTGCGAAGAAGACCACGACAAAGCGCCCTGCCGCGAAGAAGGCCGTGGCGGCAAAGAAGGCTCCGGCATCCAGGTCAGCCCGGAAAACCCCCAGCCGAAAGGCGGCGGTGGAAGAGGAGTATCCGGATGCGCCGGCGGGTACGACGTCGCTCGTGATAGTGGAGTCGCCGGCCAAGGCGAAGACCATCGGGAAGTACCTGGGCCGAGGCTACCGGGTGAAGGCCACCGTCGGCCACATCATGGACCTGCCCGAGAAGAAACTGGGCATCGACATCGAGCACGGGTTCGAGCCGGAGCTGGTGCCCATTCCAGGCAAGGAAAAGACAATCGCCGACCTCAAGGCCGCGGCGAAGGTATCGAAGGAGATCTTCATCGCAACCGATCCGGATCGCGAAGGCGAGGCCATCGCGTGGCACGTGGCGGAGCAGATCAAGCCGAAGCGCGGTCAGGCGGTGGTACCCATTCGTCGTGTGCTGTTTCACGAAATCACGAAGGACGCGGTGCAGCACGCCATCCAGCAGGCGGGGGTGATCGACGACAAGAAGGTGGAAGCGCAGCAGGCGCGCCGGGTGCTGGACCGTCTGGTGGGTTACAAGGCGAGCCCCGTCCTGTGGAAGACGGTGAAGAAGGGCATCTCGGCGGGCCGTGTGCAGACCGTTGCCCTCAGGCTGATTGTCGAGCGCGAGCGTGCCATCCGCGCCTTCACGCCGGTGGAGTACTGGACTGTCGAGGCGCTTCTCGAGAAGGAAGGACAGCGGTTCACGGCCAAGTTGCACCAGATCGACGGCAAGAAGGCGGAGATTGGCACGGAGGCCGAGGCGGCGCGCGTGCTGTCGGACCTGGAGGGGCGTACCACCTTCGGGGTGACGGAGGTGAAGCGGCGCGAGCGTCGCAAGAATCCATCAGCGCCGTTCACGACGTCCACGCTCCAGCAGGAGGCAGCGAAGAAGTTGTCGTTCGGGTCCAAGCGCACGATGCGCGTTGCGCAGGACCTGTACGAGGGCATCGACATCGGGCCCGAGGGAGCGGTGGGCCTCATCACGTACATGCGTACGGACTCCACGCGCGTGGCGGAGAGTGCGGCAACCCAGGCGCGTGAGTACCTGCGCGTGCTCTTCGGCGAGGCGTTTCTTGCCAAGGGTGTGCAGTTGTATGGTGATGGCAAGGCGAAGAACGCGCAGGACGCGCACGAGAGCGTGCGTCCCACGGATCCCACGCGCCGTCCGGACGACGTGCGCAAGTACCTGAGCGTGGACCAGTTCAAGCTGTACCAGCTGGTGTGGCAGCGGTTCATGGGCTCGCAGATGGCACCAGCGGTGTTCGACACCACCACGGTGGATTACGACATCCCCGCGCGCGAGCAGCCGCAGATCGGGCGTCGCTCGTACCTGTTCCGCAGCACGGGCAGCATCATCAAGTTCCAGGGCTTCATGGCGCTCTATCGCGAGACGCGCGAAGAGGGTGACTCCAAGGCGCTGGAGGATGAGAACGAGCTGCCGGTGATCGACGTGGGGGAGGACATCCCCGTGCAATCCATCACGCCGTCGCAGCACTTCACCGAGCCGCCACCGCGCTTTTCCGAAGCGAGCCTGGTGAAGGAGCTGGAGCGGCTGGGCATCGGTCGGCCGTCCACGTATGCCAGCATCATCAGCGTGCTCGCGGATCGGCGGTATGTGCTGCTGGAGCAGCGCCGGTTCTTTCCCACCGAACTTGGCGAGACCGTCGAACGCGTGATGGTCAAGCAGTTTCCGGGCATCTTCAACGTGGACTTCACGTCGGGGATGGAGCTGGAGCTCGACAAGGTTGAGGAAGGAGCACTGGGGTGGCGCGTGGTGTTGAAGGATTTCTGGGGTCCGTTCGACCAGTCGCTGAAGAACGTGCAGTTCGGCGAGCTGATCGCCGTGGCGCACGACCTGTCGGGGATCGTGAACGAACGCTGCCCGGATTGTGGAGGACACCTCGAGCCGCGCGGTGGCTTCTTCGGCCCGTTCCTGGCCTGCGAAAATCACCCCAAGGCCTGCAAGTACACGCGCCCGCTCAAGGGCGAAAAGGCCAAGCCGAAGATGACGGACATTCCGTGTCATCTGTGTGGTGCCCCAATGGTGGTGCGCCTGGGGCGGAGCGGCGAGTTCCTTGGCTGCAGCACCTTTCCAAAGTGTCGCGGCACGCGATCGATGCCGACTGGCGTGTTCTGCCCCAAGGATGGCGGTGAGCTGGTCGAGCGTCGCTCCAAGAAGCGTGGAACGGCGTTCTATGCCTGCTCCAACGAAACGTGCGATTTCGTGGCGTGGAACAAGCCGGTGTCCGAGACGTGCCCGGAGTGCGCGTACGTTGGTGCGGAGATGAAGTTCACCAAGGCGCGCGGCGACTTCCGGAAGTGTCTCAAGTGCGGCAACGAATGGGATGTCCAACCGGAACCCGACGTGACGGAAACTGTGCTCGCGAGTTGACGGGCGGGCAGAATACGACGATGATCTGCGGCGC